>JAOASJ010000131.1 GCA_030158725.1 Bacteroidia bacterium | reverse complement strand
CCATTGGCATCAATGTGCATTCCTTCAGAAGCAGGAATACTTGGCAATCCAGGCATGCGCATCATGTTTCCTAAAATTGGAATTAAGAATCCTGCACCGGCCGCTATTTCAAATTCGCGCACCGTAACTGTAAAGCCACTTGGGCGACCGATTTTTTTCTCATTGTCACTAAATGATTTCTGGGTTTTTGCCATACAAATTGGCAAATTAGAAAGACCTATTTTCTCAATTCTCTTTAAGCCTTCTAATGCCTTGGCACTGTATTCAACACCATCCGCCCCATATATTGTTTTGGCTATGGTTTCTATTTTCTCTTTTGGCGATTTACTATGCTCGTATAAAGGCTTAAAATTGCTGTTACCTGATTCTATTTCTGCAACAACCGCTCTTGCTAAATCTTGTGTACCATTTCCACCCAACTCCCATGCCTTTGCCACAACTGCTTTAACATTCATCGCAGCACACATTTTTTGCAACAAGTCTATTTCTTCTTGACTATCTTTTACAAAATGGTTGATGGCAATAACAGGATTAAAGCCAAATGTTTTTGCATTTTCAATATGCTTTTGAAGATTTACAAAACCTCTTTCAACCCTTTCAACTGAAGGTGTGTTAAGTTCCTCTGGACTCGCTCCTCCATGATGTCTCAGAGCCCTTATCGTTGCAACGATTACCATGGCTTTAGGTTTTAGATTTCCATAAACACATTTAATGTCCAAGAATTTCTCAGCACCCAAGTCGGCGCCAAAACCAGCCTCTGTTACCACATAATCAGCCAAAGAAAGACCCATTCTGGTTGCAATTAAAGAATTGGTTCCTTGTGCGATATTCGCAAACGGACCACCATGTAATATGGCAGGATTGCCCTCCAATGTTTGCACAAGGTTTGGCTTAATGGCATCTTTCAACAAAATAGCCATTGCTTCTTGCACTTTCAAATCGCGGGCAAACACAGGCTCATTGCTGTAGGTAAATCCAACTAAAATATTTCCAATCTTTTCTTTCAGACTTTCCAAATCGCTAGACAAGCAAAGTATAGCCATGATTTCTGAAGCTGCAGTGATATTAAATCCGTCGCTGCGCATCACCCCATTTGCTTTTCCGCCTATTCCAATAATTATATCTCTTAAACTGCGGTCATTCATATCAATAACCCTTTTCCATAAAACAGTACGGGGATCGATCTTCACTTCGTGTTTAGGATTTTGAATGACATTGTCTATAATCGCTGCTAAAAAATTATTCGCTTTTTCAATCGCAGAAAAATCGCCAGTAAAATGCAAGTTGATGTCTTCCATTGGTACCACTTGAGAATATCCACCACCGGCAGCTCCACCTTTAATACCAAAAACGGGACCTAAGGATGGTTCGCGTAAAACGGCAACAGACTTCTTCCCTATTTTATTTAGCCCCTCATTCAATCCAATTGAAATGGTGGTCTTGCCCTCTCCTGCTGGCGTTGGTGTCATAGCCGTAACAAGAACCAAATTTGATTTTTCAATTTTATCAAAGTCAATTAATGACAATGGCAACTTTGATTTATATCGGCCGTAATACTCTAATAATTCTTCTGGAATATTTAATTTTTCAGCTATCTGTGCGATAGGTTTTAAGGCAATCGATTGGGCTATTTCAATATCGTTCATAGGAAGTTCAAACCTAATGAATAAATTGATAAAAAATAAAAACCTAGATGGAATTTATGAACTGACTTTAAACAGCATTAACGCATTTTACTGCGCTTGGAGAAAAATGGCAAGAGTATTTGATCGAAGTCTTTTCTGGCATCGGCTTCAACAAAATCAATACGGTATTGGTTGCATTTCAACTTCAATTCACTCTTGAATTCTTGCATTCTTTTTAAATAAATATCCCGTACATCGTCGGGATATAATTTCAATTCTTCTCCAGATTCAGAATCAACAAACTTATAAGGTCTGTTATCAAAATTAAACTTCCCTTCTGTTTCACCATCTGTTATGTGAAAAACAACAACCTCATGTTTTCTGAATTTCAAATGTTGCAAGGCACTAAACAAAGCCTCGTTGTTTTCAGAATTCTCGAACATGTCGCTTAATATAACGACCAAACTTCTTCTGTGAATTTGTTCAGCAATTCCATCTATAACCTTAGAAACATCGGTATTGGAACCTTTTGGAGCATCTAATAAAACCTTTTGCAATTGGTTAATTATAGTCCTGTAATGCGAAGTTGAAGATTTAACATCTGTTTGTGATACCACTTGATCATTAAAACAAGTTAGAGAAACAGCGTCCCTTTGTCTGCGCATTAAATTGGCCAATACTGCCGCGGCTAGAGCTGCAAATTTTATTTTAATATTCGAATCGGCAGGATAATACATACTGCTTGAAACGTCCATTAAAATATGGCATCTTAAATTGGTTTCTTCATCAAAGCGTTTGACAAATAATTTATCGGTACGGCCAAATAATTTCCAATCAATATTTTTAGTTGATTCACCCGTATTGTATAATCTGTGTTCGGCAAACTCGACCGAAAATCCATGAAATGGACTCTTGTGCAAACCAGTAATAAATCCCTCAACGACTTGAGAAGCCAAAAGGTCTAAATTCTCATAGCTTACAGCAAGTTCTTGAAGATTCATGGTTTTAACAAATATACAAACTATTCGCCAAAGATTTTAGTTTTTGCCTTGCGCATAATTGGCGACAAATATTGATCGCCTTGCACAACGGGAACTACTGAAGTAAAATCAGCCACATAGGCTTCAATGGTGTTTGACGATTGCAAAGGTCTTCTGTACTCAATAGCTTTAGAAGCCAATAGCATTTCAATGGCCAAAACTTGTTGAACATTGTCCATCACCCTGTACAATTTAGTGGCAGCATTTGCGCCCATGCTGACATGGTCTTCTTGCCCATTGCTACTTACTATGCTATCCACACTTGCAGGTGTGCAAAGTTGCTTGTTCTGACTAACTATACCAGCAGCCGTATATTGAGCAATCATGAATCCACTTTCTAATCCTGGATTATTGGCTAAAAAAGGAGGAAGACCCGCTTCCCCTGAAATCAATTTATATATTCTACGCTCTGATATTGAAGCCAGTTCAGCCAATGCCATGGCAGCGAAATCAAGACTCAATGCCAAAGTTTGTCCATGAAAATTACCACCGCTGATAACCAAATCGTCATCTGGGAATATATTTGGATTATCGGTAACAGCATTTAATTCATTTTCAAAAATCCCTTTGGTGTAGGTCAATGCATCTAAACTTGCTCCATGAACTTGAGGAATGCATCTAAAAGAATAAGGGTCTTGAACCCTTGGCTTTTCAGCTTTTATCATGTTGCTGTTTTCCAACAAAGACTTGATTTGTTCAGCTACAGCTATTTGACCATTTTGTTTTCTGATTCTGTGGGTATGAGGTAAAAATGGTTCAATGCGGGCATTAAATGATTCTATGCTGCAGGCTGCTATCAATGACGAATGGTGTAAAATACTATCCGCTTGAATTTGGCACCAAATGCCGTAAGCCAACATAAACTGAGTGCCGTTAATAAGGGCCAAACCTTCTTTAGGGCCCAGTTTCACAGGACTTAAATTATTGGCTTGTAAAACCGGCAAAGAAGCTACGATTTGACCATTTTGCCAAACTTCACCTTCTCCAATGAGAGGTAAACTCATGTGAGACAATGGGGCTAAATCGCCCGAAGCACCCAATGAACCCTGTTGGTAGATAACAGGTAATATGTTTAAATTGTATAAATCGAGCAACAATTGAACGGTTTCCAATTGAACACCTGAATACCCGTATGACAAAGATTTTACTTTTAAAAGCAGAATCAATTTCACAATTTTCTCAGGCACCAAATCGCCCGTACCACAGGCATGAGAACGCAACAAGTTGTATTGCAGCTCTTGCAAATCACTGTGGGCAACGGTGGTATTACACAATGAACCAAACCCTGTATTGATGCCGTAAATCACAGCATCGGTTGTGTCCATTTTGGTTTTAATATAGTTGTACGACTTTAAGATAGCCGCTTTACTCTCCTCGCCTAAACTTATTTTTTTATTTGAACTAAGTACTTCAGCGACTTGAGCAATGGTTTGAATTTCTTCTATGAACATGAAACTAATTAATCGATTTAAAAATTCTATTCCAACGCACTTTTACGAATTCATCTTCTTTGCGTTTTCCTGGTTGACTAGGATCAATCTCCGCATGTTTGTATTGGATACTAAAGAACACAAACAATGGTTTTCCCACGATATGGTTTTCTGGTACATAACCCCAGAAACGAGAATCTAACGAATTGTCGCGGTTATCACCCATCATCCAATAGTAGTCCATTTTAAACTGATATTCAACAATTGGTTTACCATCAATATATGGCGTACTTCCTACCAATTCAAAGCTGCTATTGCCTTCGTAAATCTTAATGGCACGCTCATAAAAATAGAAATTATTCTTATCGATTTTTATCTTGTCACCTGCTTTAGGTAAATAGATTGGACCATAAAAATCTTTATTCCAAGGATAAATTGACATATTATCTGGAAACACATTGGTTAATGGCGATGTCAATTGGGTTTTAACTTTTATAGAATCAATTTTAGGAATTTCAGCGTATTTACTAGGATTCAAGTAATTTTCATCCATTAACACATGCAGATATTTCAAGTCGGCAGACAAAGGCTCGCTGTAGGAGATTCCTAGTTTTTTAGTTTCTTCATAATTTAACTTCTGACCATCTTTCATTTTTATAATGGCGTTAAACTCTACTACCCCATCAGGTGAATAATAGTTTCCACTTGCTGGAGAGATTTGTTGTCTCACCAAGTCAACTTGAAAATCTGACTTTATTTTTTCTAAATCTTCTACGCTCAGAGCCATGCGGTAAGTACGCTCATTCAACAACAAGAAATCATAAATATCATATTCTTTTGTTAAGGTTTCAGATGTTGGAACTGCCGTCATTGGTTTAAACGTTAGATAATAATTATGCAACATTTTAGGTGGCTCATAGGCTTTAGCATCATTGATGTACAATACACCATTTTTTAATTCCAATTTATCACCAGGCAAACCAACGCAACGCTTCACATAGTTTTGCATTTTATCTACTGGTCTAGGTGTCTGATCGTATTGATCCCAAGGCACATTAAACACGATAGGGTCATTGCGTTTCACTGATTGGAAACCAGGCAAACGCATATAAGGCAATTCGATGGCTTCGGTATAAGCTTGGGCGCCAAACAAATCTTGGTGCACCAATGGGAAAGCAATAGGTGTAATTGGGAAACGAGGGCCGTAGTTCATTTTACTAACAAACAAGAAATCGCCCACCAACATGCTATCTTCCATTGAAGAAGTTGGAATTTTATATGGCTCCAATTGGAACATTCTAATAAGGTAAGCCACAACGAAAGCAAAGAACAAGGCATCGGCCCATTCTCTGGTTGTTTCGCGTTTTTCAGGGATGTATTTCTTTCTGAATTCAGGAGCTCTAGAAGCGCCTAGGAACACCGCTTTTTTATCTAAAGCAATTTGATTGTAAAAGTAAAAAGGGAAAATTACGCCTAGGACTTGTTCCCAGAACTTAAACTTGCCATAGCTTTCCATCAAATCGATAACCAAAGAGAACCAAATAATGACATCGGCTGCTGGTAAAAGCGCCCATATCATCCAAGTTTTTGGTCTACCAGTTATTTTTATCCAAGGCCAATAACAGATAACAGGAAAAAATGCCATCCAAGCCAATTTCGAATTCGCTTTTCTAAACAGCAAGAACAAACCTATATGGGTTAAAACATATAGAGGAATGTAAATTAGTAAAAATGTATTTAGGTTACTAGGGTTCATGTTTGTATGTATTAAAATCCAATAATGTCGCTCATTGTGAAGGCGCCTTTTTTATCAAATAGCCATTCAGAAGCTACAACAGCACCGGTGGCAAAACCAGAGCGGTTGTGTGCGACGTGTTTTATTTCTATATCGTCAATTAAAGAAGAATATTTTACAATGTGGGTACCGGGAACATCATCGGTACGAATTGATTTAATGGATAAGTCAGAATTTGAACTTGAATCAACATCTAATTTCCAATCTATTTTACGTCTAATTTCAGACAAAATACCTTGGGCAATGGTGATGGCAGTTCCGCTTGGCGCATCTAGTTTTTGAGTATGGTGAATCTCTTCAATTTCTACATTGTATTCAGGTAAATTTTCCATGGCCTGTGCAAGAATTTTATTGATGTGAAAAAACAGATTCACGCCAATACTAAAGTTTGATGCAGTTAAAAGAGATTGTTTGTCTCTTAGGCAAATGGACTTTATTTCGTCCAATTTTTCATACCAACCGGTTGTTCCAACTACTACAGGAACATTTAAAGCAAAACATTTTTTGATGTTTTCTAGGGCAGAATCAGGTTTGGTAAATTCTATTGCTACATCTGCCTTTGAAAGGGCTTTCCAATCTTTGGAACTCGACTCATGGTTTAGTTTACAAACAATTTCATGCCCTCTTCCAAGCGCAATTTGTTCGATCATTTTACCCATTTTGCCGTAGCCTATTAATGCAATCTTAAGCTTTTTTGCCATACTACTGCAAACTTACATGTTTTTCTTATTACAAAAAACACAGAATTAACACACTAGACCAATCCAATCATATTGTCGACATCATTTGACAAACAAAAAAAGGGTCAGTAAACTGACCCTTTTCTAATATTATTTTATAAGTTAATTTTTAATGAATTTACAAGTCTCTGTTTTCGCACCTGTTTCTAAACTCAGGATATAAATCCCAGCAGGAAGATGACTCAAGTCGATTTGTGAATTCTCTACACTCAACTCAATTGTAAACACGATCTCACCTAAGCTGTTTTTTACACTTAGCACACCAGCTTCTTTATTTTCAAGATCAAGTTGGATAATGCCATTGCTTGGGTTTGGGTAAACCGATAAAGTAGATTGAGCAAACTCATTGTATACTGAAACAATGTTTTTAGCATAGGTTACTTTACCATTTAAATCAGTTTGTTTTAAGCGGTAGTAAGTATATCCAGTATAAGGATTAGCATCAAGGGCTTGATAAGAAACAACAGCATTTGAATTTCCTGCAGCTTCAACATTTACCAATGGCGTAAAATAAACACCATCGCTACTGCGCTCTACTGTAAAGAACTTATTGTTTGTTTCAGATACAGTTCTCCAATTCAAGTCTACATCGTTGTTTGCATTCATTTTACCATCAAAATTCAATAAAGTTATTGGTAGTGGATTAAATGAAGGCGACAAAGAACCGAAGGTAAAAGGACTGAAAGATGTATTGGTTGTAGAAGTTATACTTCCAGTAATTCCACCTGAAATACTTGTTTGGCCTTTATTTTCCCAAGCAGAACCATCCCAGTGCGCTACAACTAAATCGCTAGAGTAATTGTTAATGCCACTTAAGGTATTCTCCCAGAAAAGCTGAACCGTTACAGCTGATGAACCAACTGAGCGGGCGCAATCCCAATACTCCATGATGCTTACATTATTTAAAGCGGGACTTGTTGCAGTTGACATACTGCTGGTATTCGAGTAAGCAGCATCAAAGTATTCAGCAGTGAATGCATCGGTGGTATTTGATGGAGCACTGATACCTAATCTTGCCCATTTTGTACCTTTTCCAACAGGGAATACAAAAGCATCATCACCTGTTTTACGCATAGGACCGTTAACAAAACTTGCATTGCTTCCTGAGCTTGCAGTTGAATTGTCAGCCATATTAATATAGTTGGTCGCAGTGGTATTTATTTTACCGTTTAACAACGACAATTCACCAGTAATTGTAATTGGAGAAGACAAACTAGTATAACCTGAAGTTTTATTTTGTTCTAAATCGCCAAACTCAATAGAAGCAGCTGCACCACTGATAGTAGAATTACTAAAACCTGTAAAGGCAACGGTGCGGCCATCTCCAATGAAAGTGCCATCAACCACCATATTACCTTGAACATTAATAGATGCGTTTAAAGTCAAATCAGCAGCACTTTCTACAACAAAATGATTGAAGTTGTTGGTACCAGTACCATTTATTTCAGACGGAGCGCCATCCATTCTTAGTACAGAAGTTTGACCTTCATAAGTTCCGTTATTGGTTATTGAACCATCAACCAAAATGGTTGTTGACGATCCTGCTTTAAAAATTGCATTGTTGCCAATTAACAATTGATCAGTTATAGTCCAAGAACCCGGCGCAGTAACACCAGCCGCATTCGTGTTTGTAATATTTACAATGTTAAATTGTGGAGCAGTTTGTTGTAAAGTTATTGGTGCAGTTCCACCAAATTCAACTTCACCTGTACTTGCAAATGACACACCATCCAATTTAATCGTTGCTGATGCAGAATAAGGAGCACCGGGGGTAAACTTCAACAATCCATCAGAAGTCACTGTTCCATTATTTGTAAATTGACCATAGAATCTGTGGTTATGAGCACCTCCATTAAAAGTAGCACCATTGGCAACATTGAATCCTACAAAAACAGACCATGGAACTGAAGCCGTAATACCATCGGTGTTGTTAATGTTAACGGTGGCAAAAGAAGGCGAACTACTTGAGTTTATTACTGGAGCAACAGTACCATTAAAATTAATTACACCAGTTGAAGAACTAGAAATCGCATTTAACAATTGCAAGGTTTGTAGTCTTGTACCTGTAAAGGTTGCTGTACCATTGCTGCTTAACATACCTTTATTGGTTAAGTCACCGTCCAATATCGCAGTGTTGGTTCCGAAATTCAAAGAACCAGTATTTTCAACAAACAAATCGCCAGTCATAGTTATTGTTCCAGTACTTACAGTATAAGAACCAAGAATAACTGATAAATTATTAAAAGTAGTAGCCCCTGCAATGGTTTTGTTTACACCATTTAAAGTAAGGGTGCTATTGCCTGGGATAAAGTTTCCAGAATTTGTGAAGTTTCCGAACAAATTCATAGAATAATCATTTGGATTGAAACTTGCACCAGCATTAACTTTTAGGTCACCGTTTATTTGAATATTTCCTACTAAAGATTTAGCATTTGATCCACCATTTGAAAAGGTAAGATCTCCATAAGTAACATTTGCCAAACTTTGAGAAACCGTTCCTGCATAAATAACTTCACTGTTTTCATTTAAAGTATTGGTGTGGTAATTATCAGGGAAGTTAGTAGCGCCTTCAAGCAACAGAACACTTCCTGAATCCATAGAAAGCACACCACCAGCGAATGACCTGTCAGCATTAAAGGTATCTAAATCGAAAGTCCCTTTTGCTATATGTAAATTTCCATTTACTACAATGTTATCGTTTAACAACAATGAACCTGAAGCTTTATTAATTTCCAAATCATTGAAGGTTGTATTGTTGACCGTTTGAGTCCCAGTACCATCAAAAACCACTTTACCATTATTTGGTATAAAGGTTCCGTTGCGGGTCCAGTTACCTTGTAGGTTTATCACAGAATTAATAGACTCTACTAAAGTTGAACTTGATATTGTAAAATCTCCCAGTACAGTTAATGTATCAAGAACAATCAATTCACCTCCGGAATTAACGGTTAGGTTTCCATTAACAACAGTTGGGTGGTTAATGGTTGCCGTAGAAGTTGTTTTGGTTACAGTTAAGTGGTTGTAATCTACATTGGCTACATTTTGTTCTAAGCCACCTGTATAAATTACAGTTCCAGAACCAGCATAAAAATTACCACCAGTGTAATTGTAGTCACCGTTAATGGTAACGTTTCCAGTACCGGTAAAATTAATTTGTCCAGCAGATTGAATTAAGTCGTTGTTTACAATTACAGAACCAGAAGCAACATTTAGTTGAATTTCATGTCCTGTAATTCCATCGCTTAACAACAAATTGGTACCAGCGTTTAATACCCCTGAGCTTACATTTATAGTGTGAACTCTTACATTAGACCATTGACCTCTCATACTACCAGAACTATTTAAGTTACCACCATTAATCGTCAATGTAACAGCATTATCACTACCGAATCTCAAGACACTAACGGTGTGAGCAGTTGACACGGTAGGTTGGTTTGTTACAGAGCCAACACCTAATTGAGCAGCATCAGTGCTAGTAGGCACTCTATTTGCCATATTGGTACCAGAAATGGTAGTCCAATTTGAGGCATTGTTCCAAGCAGTACTTACAGAACCATTCCATCTTACAATGTTTCTAATTCCTGAAGCTGAAAAACGACCATTTACAGAAGTTATGTTTGTGCGTTCAACATAATTTAATCCTGTATCTCTTGATGTATAACCAAGGCTATCCCAAGTAAAACCAGTATTGTGTTTGTAGACAGACAAAAATGGTTCAGAGAATGCATTCAACTCATTGTTTTCATAATGCATACGAAGAGTTGCAGAAGTATAAGTTCCAGCAGGAACTGAAATTTCATATTCTCTAATAATTGATTCAATATCTGGATCAAAGTCGCTTATTTCACCAATTTTAGTGGTTACTGAAACAGAGGTAATACCTGAAGGATTGTTAAAGGTAATTAAATTATTTGGTCCTTCAAAAGAATAAGGCGTTGCATTTGCAAATGAGTGGCTATGAACTACTGTTCCGATAATTATACCATTACCAGATCTTCCAGATGTAGTGGTTATTTTGAAGTTATCGGTATTAATATAACCTTGAGTCATTACAACATTATTTGCTGTAATATCATTAGACAAGGTAATTCTAACATTAGAAGCAGTTTTATTTACTGTGAAATCATTAAATGTGCTAGCACCTGTAATAGTTGCGGCGTTGCTGCCTCTAAATTGAACATCAGAACTTGCGGCAACAAAGGTTCCATTATTTATCCAATGACGGTATAAAGAGAACACAAAGCTAGAAGCGTTGAATGTCACCCCAGATTGAATGGTAAAGTCATTGTTTACAGTGATAGCAGATGCAGGGGTTTTGGTTCCTGAACCAGATAAAATCAAATTGTTATAATTGGTACTCGCAATTGCTTGTGCACCAAGTTTATTATAGTTAACTGCATTTGGTGTGTAGGTAGAAACGTTGAATGTACCTGACTGGGTAAATGTACCAGCAATGCCCAATTCAGAGCTACTACCTAAAATCAAGCTTCTTGTTGCATTAACCGTAACGTTGAATAAATTTGGTCGCCCGAAAATGGTTGAGGTTCCATTGAATGTCGCAGTTCCTGCTGAGGCTGTAAAACTTCCTGAGGCAGAAACAGAAAGGTTGGAAGCCAAAGTAAAACTATTTGAGGTTGTGATAGTACCTTCAACAATCAAACTGTAAAAGCTAGAAGCACTACTTCCATTAATTTGAGCAGATGTTCCACTTAGTTTCAAATCGCCCGCCGTAGCAGCAAAGCTACCAGAATTGGTAAAGTTTCCTTTAACCTCAAAATTTGCAGTAGAAGAAATACTACCAGTTATGTTCAAGTTTGAAAACACAAAACCATTTCCTGATAAAGTTTTAGTCGTTCCCGTTAGAGATATTTGACCGCCATCTGCATGGGTAAACAAACCAGGTGTTGTGGTAGATAAATTACCAGCAACATTAAGTATTGAAGAAGCTGATCCGGTAATTCCGAAAGCTGTAAAACTAAGGTTGTTAAAATTATTGGTGCCTGAACCGCTAATTGAAGATGCTATACCAGAGAAAGTAAGTGTAGAAGTTGAACCATTAAAAGTTCCATTATTGATCCAATTTGATTTTACTTGGTGAGAAAAACTTCCACCATTAAAAGTTGTCGAAGGTCCTAAATCAACTATTCCATTAAAAATAATTGCTTGGGCTGCTGTAGCAGAAAGAGAAGTTCCTGTTCCAACTAGTGTAGTAAAATTACCCGCAATAGTTAAAGCCGTAGCAGGCATTGTTTTGGTAACAGCACCAGAAGTAGCTTTCAGGGTTAAATGGCCATAAGTAGTTGCCAAAACGGTTTGGTTGTTTCCATAATATTCAACAGTTGAGGTTGAAGCCAAACTAATGGTTGTGTAATTAACTGGGAAACCATTGGTTCCACCTATCATTAATTTTGCTCCAGCAGCGACTACTATTCCACCACCACCTGCGGCACTTCTATTTGCAGTAAAAGTTTTAAGATCGAAAGTTCCTGCATCAACATATAAAAATCCAGAAGAAGTATTAGAAGAGCTTAAACCTGGTAGGTTAGCTGCCAACGACTTGGTTGAACCTCCACTGATTCTTAATTTTCCGTATGTAAATGAACTACTAACTGTTTGGGCAAGACTAGCCGAAGCATAGTTAACCGTACTTGCTCTGTTGATGGTATAGCTACCTGATAATGCGTAATTTCCTGCAAAAGTTGCGGTATAAACCAAAAGTGTTCCGGTTGAACCTAAAGACAAATTTCCTGTGCCATTTACAAGATAAGCACTCGTTGGATTAACTGTACCATTAACATTGAATGTATTGTTCACCGTAATGCTATTGGCCAACAACAATGTAGTGTTTGCATTGACATTTAAACGACGAAAAGTAGTGCTACCAGTAATGGTTTGCACCACACTTCCAGACAATGTAACCGCGGCTGAAGATGGACTAGCAGAATAAACACCCTGATTGGTCCAATTGCCTTTTAAGGTGATTGTCCTACTTGAAGTATTTGCGGTTATTGTACCATTGGAACCAATGAGCAAATTACCCCAAACCGTAATGTTATTTACAATACTTAGAGTAGAAGCTTTTGTTCCTGTACCAATAGTTAAATTTTTACAAGTTGCAGTACCATTTAAGATTGGCTGAAACGCTCCTGTAAAATTCGCATCGCCGATGATGGCATCGACGGTTGAAGTTGGAACCCCTGAGGTCCAATTTGAAGCCGTAGTCCAGTTGGTGCTTGTAACACCTCTCCATGACGTGGTTTGTGCACTCATAAGCATGGAATTTAACCCACATATGAGAACGATTAGGTATTTAAGTGTAAAACGCATAATTCTTTTTATTTACACTAAAAAGAAGCGTTTTCCTAGTTTGGTTTTGGTTTGAAAAAATTGAGTTTTTTTACTTAATAAGTAATTAATCTCCTTATTTTCAATAGTTTATACTCAAACATAAGAACCTGACTAATATCATGAAAGACTTTTAAATAAAAAAAGTTCAATAGTTCCATATATTCCTAATAATCAGTTGATTAATTTTTAAAAAAAACTATACCAAACCTATTTTTACTCTAATTTATCCCCCGAAATACATCTTTTTACCCTTGAAATTGATTTAAACAAGAATTAAACTTTAGTCGATTTTTGCCCTTTTTTGCCCCTTTTTGGGCTATTTTATCATTTCAAGAAATTATTTCATACTTTCGAGAAACAAAAACCGATTTAAGCGCCAAAAAGTCAGTAATTTAGACAGTTTTTCATGTTTTTCGGTTTGGTGGAGATTTTGAATAATCAAGTTCACGAACCTATGAATATAAATAAATTCACAATCAAAGCCCAATCTTGTGTTCAAAGTGCCCAACAAATTGCATTTGAATCACAAAATCCAAGCATTGAAAATGCCCACTTATTAAAAGGCATTTTTGAGAACGACGAAGAAATTATTTCTTTTGTCTTCAGTAAACTTGGCGCAAATCTCCAAAGGGTTATTCAAGCAAACGATGCCATTATCAATGGCTTCCCTAAAATAACCTCTGGTAATCCTTCTATCAATCTATCCAATGGAGCCAACAACACCCTCATGCAAGCCGAAAAGCTTATGAAAGAAATGGGTGATGAATACGTTTCCGTTGAACACCTCCTACTCGCTCTAATCCAAAGCAACGATGCTGTTGGTAACCTTATGAAAGACTCTGGCGTCAAATCAAATGATGCTAAAAAAGCCATTCAAGAATTGAGAGGCGACTCTAAAGTACAATCGCAATCAGGCGGCGAACAATACAATGCGCTTAAAAAATATGGCCTTAACCTTAACGAGATGGCCGCCAAAGGCAAACTAGATCCCGTTATTGGTCGCGATGAAGAAATTAGACGCGTGCTGCAAATTTTGAGTAGAAGAACCAAAAACAACCCTGTTTTAATTGGTGAGCCTGGCGTTGGTAAAACCGCCATAGCCGAAGGTCTAGCACGCCGTATAGTTCAAGGTGATGTGCCTGAAAACCTAAAATCAAAAACCATATTTTCACTTGACATGGGCGCACTTATAGCCGGCGCTAAATACAAAGGTGAATTTGAGGAAAGACTTAAAGCCGTTGTCAACGAAGTTATCAAAAGCAATGGTGAAATCGTACTTTTTATTGATGAAATACACACCCTTGTCGGCGCTGGAAAAAGCGAAGGCGCCATGGATGCTGCTAACATCTTAAAGCCTGCCTTGGCAAGAGGTGAACTTAAAGCTATAGGTGCAACCACTCTTGCCGAATACCAAAAATACATCGAAAACGACAAAGCCCTTGAAAGACGTTTTCAAAAAGTAATGGTTGAAGAACCAGACATTCAAGATGCGATTTCAATTCTTCGCGGACTTAAAGAACGTTATGAAGTTCACCACAAGGTGCGCATAAAAGACGAGGCAATTATCAATGCCGTTGAATTGTCTAGCCGTTATATCAGCGACCGTTTCCTTCCTGACAAAGCAATTGACTTGCTCGACGAGGCTGCGTCTAAACTTAGAATTGAAATTGACTCCTTGCCCGAAGAGTTGGATGAAATGAACCGTAAAATCATGCAACTTGAAATTGAACGCGAGGCCATCAAAAAAGAAAACGATGCTAGTAAGTTGGACAAACTCAACCAAGAGCTTGCCAATTTATCTGAAAGCAGAAATACCATAAGTGCGCGTTGGAGAAGTGAAAAAGAGGTTGTAGAACAAATACAAGCAGCTAAAGCAGACATTGACAACTTTAAAAATGAAGCCGACCAAGCTGAACGCAATGGCGATTTTGGTAAAGTTGCTGAACTTCGATACGGAAAAATCAAAGAGGTTGAAGCCAAGGTGATTGACCTGCAGAAAAAACTCATTGAAGTACAGGGCGACAAACCAATGGTTAAAGAGGAAGTTGATGCCGAAGACATAGCAGAAGTTGTGAGCAAGTGGACAGGCATTCCTGTTAACCGCATGTTGCAAAGTGAACGCGAAAAACTCATTCACTTGGAAGCTGAATTACACAAACGTGTGGTTGGTCAAGAAGAGGCCATTGCTGCTATCTCTGATGCTGTGCGAAGAAGCAGGGCTGGTTTGCAAGACCCAAAAAGACCAATTGGTTCCTTTATTTTCCTTGGAACGACTGGTGTGGGTAAAACAGAATTGGCCAAAGCCCTAGCCTCTTTCTTATTCAATGATGAAAATGCTTTGGTGAGAATAGACATGAGCGAATACCAAGAGAAACACACCGTCAGCCGTTTAATTGGTGCGCCTCCAGGATATGTTGGATACGATGAAGGTGGTCAACTCACTGAAGCCGTTAGACGCAGACCATACTCTGTTATCCTATTGGATGAAATAGAAAAAGCCCACCCGGATGTATTCAATATCCTACTTCAAGTGCTCGATGATGGCCGTTTAACCGACAACAAAGGCAGAACTGCTAATTTCAAAAACACCATAGTGATAATGACCAGCAATATTGGTTCTCAAATCATCCAAGACAATTTCGAAGGCTTGAACGACGACAACAAAGAGGCTGTGCTTGCTAGAACCAAAAGCGAAGTTTACACCGTGCTTAAAAACACCATTAGACCTGAGTTTTTAAACCGTATCGATGAGGTTATCATGTTTGAACCTTTGAGTAGAGAAAACATTCATGAGATTGTAAAAATCCAAATGAATGGCATGATCAAACAACTTGAAGAGGCAGGCTTTAAACTTGAAATAACAGATGAAGCGGTTGATTGGTTGGCCCAATTGGGTTACGACCCTCAATTTGGTGCTAGACCATTGAAAAGAGTATTGCAGAAAAAGGTTTTAAATGAATTGTCAAAACAAATCCTCAGTGGTGAAATCAAAAAAGAAAACACCATTATAGTTGATGCTATTGAAAACCAAATCGTTTTTAGAGAAGGTCTATAATAGAATTCAAAATACAATAAAAAAGGGTTTAGTAATCTAAACCCTTTTTTTTATTTCTTATTCAACAACGAGGGTTTTGACACCAAATTTATCACCTGAGCTATACTGAATACTATAGACACCCTTAGACCAAGACTCCGTGTTTATGGTTTTAATATCATTCCCCTCAAGAACCAATCGACCCATGGCATCGTAGACTTGAATTTTATAAGTTGAAGTATTCGGCAAACTAATATTCAATATTTTATTGCTTGGATTTGGGTAAACCAAAAGTTCAGCATTCTGAGCACTTGCAATAGATGATTGGTCGTTAGACACACAATTTAAATGGTGTTGTCCATGGTCTAAATTCTCAATTACGATATTTTCATCTCCATTTTTGTATAATAAAAACGAGAAATAAAACAACATCATTTCATCGGTCGTCGCCTCTCCCTCAGAAACATCTTGAGGCGGACTGTTAGGATTATGCGGATTGTCTACTGTATTGTCATATACGCCAATTCCAACCAACTTTGTACCAACGGGTATTTTGACTGGCGATTTGAAATCGTAAAAACCTTGCCAATGGAAATCCCATTCTGGTATGTCAATTAAAGGTATAGTATCTCCAATTGGTGTGATACCAAAAGCTTTCAGACTTCTGCAAAGTAGGTGACCATGCGGTCCAATACTTATTACCGACACATTGGCTGGAGAAATCATTTCTTCTCTAAAAGTCTTTACCGTATTTTTTGGAATAAACAAAGGCCCATTGACCATATTTGAACTGTGGTTTAATACCGCAGCATCACTCACATTTCTCACCGTATTGGAAGTAAATCTGAAATGAAACTTACTCGAATCAACCTGACCAGAGGCGTACTCTGGATAGTGAATTTGAACCACTATTTTAGCACTTGATGGCAAGCGCTTACCCATGCCATTTGGTACAAAAATAGGACTAGAACCTGGCACCCAAGTCCCTAGTAAAACAGAACTACTTACGCCAATTCCCCCAGCTGAAGTGTACCCTGGATTCGGGTCGGCTGCATCCAAAATACTGCTTTTCCCTGTGGTGTCATAAAACACCTGTGCATGGTGAACAATGTTTCTATTGCCTGGAATAATTTCAATTCCAGTTATAAACTGTTGAATATTCAAACCTGTTGGCAAAACAAAACACCTGTACAAATCTTCCGTAATACTTGGAACTGTATAGGTTGGTATTTGTAATTTCAAGTCAGGAAATGGTATTTGCAATGATGTGCTGTAAACAGGCTGAGCAGGTGCATTGGCCGTATTGCCTTCAGGTGTGCTGTTGTTCACCCATTTTACTATGGTTGAAATTTCCTGATCGGTTAAACTTCTGTCGTGGGCAAACTTTCTATACCCATTGTTTACCGGCCAAGGTGGCATTTCTTTGCTTTTAACTTTATATTGAATCGATGATGCATGGCTTACAGCATCTGCATAAGTCAGGAGTGAAAATGGGCCTGAACCATTTGGGTTATGACAACTGGTGCAATGCGAGTACACAATGCAAGCAACGTCATCTGACCAAGTTGGGTTTTGCGCCTGCAATCCCATGATGGTAAACAAAGAAAAAACGGTAAGTAGTTGTTTCATAATATCATTCAATATAACTGCAATATATTTCAAACTCTATTCTAAAGTAAATTTTCTTTTCAACAAACAGCTTTTATAGACCATTTGCTCTAAAAGTAAAATATTACATTTTGAACAAAAAAATATTTACTCCATGTAAAATAAATGTTAATTTAAGAAACTAACTACCATTGAATTATCATTTATTTTACTAAATTTGTATCAATTAAAAAACAGATGAAGCATTTTACAAACCTCTTAAGTAAATCCATTTTTGTCCTCTTGCTTTTATGCAGCAGCACAGTATTTGGGACATGCGTGATTAGCGGCCCTAGCGATGTATGCGAAAATCAAACATACAACTATAGCACGACAGCTAATCCGGGCGAAACTTATATCTGGAACGCCACCGGTGGTGGGACTGTTCTTGGCAGTGGTAATTCTATCTCTGTGGCTTGGACCTCAACAGGCACAGGCACGGTGACTTTGGCTGTAAAAAACAACTTAAATGTTGTGATTTGCACCCAAGTTTTAAATGTTACCATTCACAGCAAACCCAATCCTGTAATCACCCCTTCCTTTATTTCAGGTTGTGGTGGACGAAAAGATGGAAGTGGTCAAGGCGACAAAGCGGGCTGCCTAGTGGCATGCGATTCAACGCCAATTACCTATACAACACCTTTTCATGCGGGTAGCACCTACACTTGGACTGTTGTTGGTTCTGCTAACTATACAAGCAGCAGCAATAACATCAATGTTTATTGGACTGGTGTAGGCACTGGTTCTATTAAAGTTATAGAAACCAATGTTTGGGGCTGTTCCAAAGAAACTGAAATTTGCATTGAAATAGTAGGAAAACCTAAAGCTGCTTTTTACACCCTTCCAGGATTAACAGGCGGTGTGGTTAATGCTTGCCTGAATCAAACCATACAGTTTATCGACCAATCTACACCTGGATTTGGCTCTCCTATCAATTCATGGTCGTGGTACTTCGGCGATGGTGGCAATGCATTTTACAATGCGCCAGGCAATGGCAATACCTCACATGCCTATGGTGCAGCAGGCACTTATACTGCAATGTTGGTGGTAGAAAACGAATGTAAATGTAAAGATACTGCCTATGTTACAGTAGTTGTTGCCAACACTGTAGGCCCGAAAATATTTTGTATAAGCACCGTTTGCCCAGATGCTACTGTTACTTACACAACAGATGCCCAAGGTTGCAACAACTATTTGTGGACTGTTACCAACGGTGTCATCATTGGTTCTAACACCGATTCAACCGTTACGGTTCAATGGGGCAGCGTGGGACCAGGTTCTATCACTTTAAGTGTAAATTGTCCTGGATTTTGCAATTCTCCAACTACAGTATTCGTTCCTATCATTACACCCAATGCAACAATTAATGGACCTTCACAAGTTTGCTTAGGCTCTTGCTACACCTACCATATCAGTTGCGACATTCCAATTGACAGTATACAATGGCATTTCCCTGCTGGTGTAACAGTCAATATGGACTCTGTTAATGTCCATGAAGTTGAAGTTTGTTTTTATACCAATGTTACAGGAATAATAACTGCAGACTATTGGCACAACACACCAGGTAGTGTTCCTCCGCTAAATTGCGGTGGAAGTTCTAGTATTCCAGTAGCGGTTAAACCTCAAATGTTTATGGGAGGACCATCTGAAATTTGCGAAAACCAAACCTACAATTACAATATTTCACCAAGCCCAAGCGGTTCCATCTATTGGACCATTACCAACATGAGTGGCAATACCACCTATACTTCTAGCACCATTACTGGTCCTTCACCATTCACAGGACCGTGGACTTGGGGCCCAGGACAATTTATTGTCACCGCCAATGATGTGTCTGGTAATTATTGCAATGGACCGCTTAAAAAATATTTAACGGTTAATCCAATTCCTCCAGTTATCGATTCATTGTTTGGTCCAAGCCCTATTTGCCCAAACAATTCATACGCTTACTTTTCAATCCCTACCTCTCCTAATTACTTTGTAGGTTGGCAAGTGAGCAATGGCAGTCCTAGCACTGGCATTGGAAACACATTGAGCATTACTTGGGGACCAAGTGGACCATACAACATCAATGCCTTCCAAATTGATCCTGTTACTGGTTGTAAATCGGCAGCCGTTTCAATGTCTGTATTAAGCGCCTTACCATTAGCTCCAACACCTATTTTTGGAAACGACACGGTATGTGCCAATGGCATTGAATCATATAGCACCACTGCGCCGGGCGACGATTATGTATGGAGCATTAACCCTTCAATTGCAGGTAGTGTTTCATCTGGTCAACACAGCAGCAACATCAACGTACAATGGAACAATTACAATGGCAATGCCTATTTGGTTGTACAAAGAAAAATTTGCGGGACATCAAGAAAAGACTCAATGCTTATAGTGGTTAATGGACCGACAATCCCAACAATCACCGCCCCTCCAGGCTTGTGTCAAGGATTAAGTCTTGCCGTTTTTAGCTCACCTGCAAGTACCTATTTATGGGATTTTGGTGACGGTGGAACCTCTACCAGCAATCCTGGCACCCATGTATACAATAGCCCTGGAAATTATACCATCACATTAACTGTATCTTACGGAAGTAGCTGCCCAGGAACGGCAACAAGAACAAGAACTATTTCTATTTGGCCAAAACCAAACATTAACATTTCAACACCTGATCCAAACCTGTATTGCAACCCTCCTATTTCTACGACCATGACCATTGCGGCCCCTCCATCAGGAGTGACTTTCCAATGGTATAACCCATCTTCAATCCCACTAGCAACCAACACTTCTTATACCGCAACTACAACAGGGAATTTCTTTGTTGTGGGCATCAACAGCTTTGGTTGCAGAGATACCAGTAACTTCATACCAATTTCAACAGGAAACTGCCCAGGCAATTGCACAACAGCTCCTTATACCTTGACTTGGAACAAGTTTAGAAAGGGTTGCAACACCGACAGCTTTAACGCGATTATATCTGCAGGTGTTATCAATTTAAGTTGGAACTTCGACGACCCATACAACCCTAGCTCTGGTAGTGGAACTCCTGTTATGCATACGTTTACAGAACCTGGTTACTACAGGGTTAAATTATGCGCAGACGTTCCTAACGCTAGCGGAACAGGCTATTGCAATGTTTGTATGTACAAAGTAGATACCATTAAATATGTACCTAGCTTCTTCGACTCAGCGTATTGCAGAAACTTCTCTGATTCTGTAAAAGTAAAACTGATAAACACCACCAAAGTATTAAGTGGCTACCCTGCCCCTACCTACTCTTGGCTTGTTACTCCAGGTGCTTACACAAGTGCTGTAAAAAACCCATTATTTACCTTAGCTCCGGGTGTTTACACCGTCAACTTAACCGTTGCAGGTGTATGTACCTATACTAAAATTATTACCATCGACTCATTAACCAATGCTTCATTTACCGTCGTCGACTCCGTTTGTCAAGGCACACCAGTCTTATTCAACAACACAAGTACTGGAACAGGATTGAGCTTCAACTGGGCCTTTGGCGATGCAGCAACTTCACTAATCTATAGTCCTATAAGAAGCTACACCAACGCAGGTTCTTACACCGCAACATTAACCATCATCAATTCTTATGGCTGTACAGATACCGCAAAAAGAAAAGTGGTGGTTATGCCGCATACTTTACTTGGAGTAATATTGGCTTCTGGACCATTGAAATTCTGTGAAGGCGATAGTGTTAAACTGAATGCTATAGCAAGCGGTGGCTACCCTGCTTACAATTACCTTTGGTCTAATTTGGCAACCACGCAATTTGTATGGGCAAAACAAACTGGCAACTACAATGTAGAATTTACCGACAGCAAAGGTTGTTACTATTTAACTGGCAACACCAATGTATTGGCCAAAACCAGTCCACACCCTAATATTATTGGACCTAAAGAAGTTTGCGAAAACCAACAATATACCTTTGTTGCAAATTACCCTAATCTCCCTGGTGCAAGTTTCTCATGGTTATTCGATGGCGCACCTCAATTCGTCAACAACAACACCATTAACATCGGCATGTACTCATTGTCTCCTGGCCCTCACCAATTAGTGGTTAGCGTTATGAGTCCTGATACTTGTTATGGTTCTGACACCTTAAACATTTTCTTACATCCAAATCCGAATGTCAATATTGTTGCTTCGCCTGTATTGTGTGCTGGCCAAAGCAATTTGCTAATAGCCAATAGCACCTCCACCAATTTAAGTGGATATTTCTGGAGCAATGGCCAAGTAAACGACAGCATTTATGTTGGCGCTGCGAATATTTACACCGTAACTGCAATTGATACCTTTGGTTGTAAAGCACAAGCAAGCACGGTTGTAAATCCGCTACCGGACCTATGCGGCATGGTGGTAGGATGTTATGACATTTGCGACACTGTAAGCCAATTGGTATGGTATGCACCTCCTGGTTATGCAAGTTATCAATGGTTGTACAATGGCAATCCTATTCCTGGTGCTACAAGCGATACCATTCATATTCCTTTGTACCAATCAGGTGTGTACTCGGTTAAAATTGTTTCAGCAGCTGGTTGCAGCATCGTTTCAGAAGACATTAAAATTGACTTTGTGAAATGTGGTGGCTGTAAGTTTAACGTAAGCGGTGAAATTGATTGTGGACCAGTAAATGAAATGGGTTATCAAACCTATAGCTTAACACTAAACATCAACAACAGTTTGGGTGCTGGAGCCAACTTGAACATTACCTCTCCTAATGGCACAGTAACGTCAATCAGTCCTTCGATATTAGCCGCAGGCATGAACACCGTAACTGCAACATTTACCGATGTGCCTCCAATTGACAACTTGGCTTGCTTCAATATTAAAATCAGCAATCAAAACCAAATTTGCGATACCACTTATTGTATTAAATTGCCTCCTTGTGGCAATAAAAACTGTAAGTTAAGTTCTAAAATCACCAAGTTTGATTGTGCTGGAAACGACGGTAGTGGAAATCCTCAATACTATGTATGCATGGATGTAACTTGGGGCGGCAGCAATGGTTCAACCCTTACTTTGAGTTCTAGTACTGGAAGTTTTGTTAGCAATCCTGTAACTATAAATAGCGGTACCCAAACAATATGCTATACTTACACCGACCTACCACCGTTGAATACATTTACCACCATATACTTGTATGCCTTCGACCCTGTAACTGGTTTGGTTTGCAAAGATTCTATCAAACGCGAATACAAACCTTGTCCTAAAGACAGCTGTAAAGTTGGCGTATACGGATTGTGCGCACATTGCCATATGGAAGAATTGGGCAATTGGACTTACGATGTTGATTTAACCGTTATGAATCCATTCTCTGGCAATGCAACGGTTACAATTTTGCCAATAGCTGCAGGCACATTTAGCGCAATAACACCTAACCCAATTGCGCCTGGTTTGCAAGCCATAAGCACCCAATTTACCGACCTTGCACCGAGCAATTCAATTATATGCTTTAAAGTCTTGTTAACTGAAGTGTCTTCGGGCAGATCATGCTGGTCGACCGTTTGCTTGGCCTTACCTCCATGTGATTCAATGAGCAATATCTTGGTGAATGTTGCCGAAAACTACACCCTTATGTTATACCCGAATCCGGCAGCTGATTATGCGAAAATCAATTTCGATTTCAATGGCAGTGCAGAGAATATAAGTTTTGTGGTTCGCGATGTAAATGGCAGAGAAATCGAGCATTTTGACAGCCAAATAAACAGCGGCGAAATTCATGTCAATACCAGCGACTATGCTGCAGGACTATACTTCATCGATGTATTGAAAGACGGCAGACATGTTGGCAACACCAAGTTAATCGTACTTCGAAACTAAAAATCAATTAATCATATTTAAAAAACCGGATTTTCGAATCCGGTTTTTTTGTGCTTTATAATTTGGGCGTTCCCGTTTGCTTAGGCAACGGGCGGGCTATTCGCTGCTATCTTCTGTTTTTAAAAACAGAAGGATATCCGCTGCTATCCCTAACGCTCGGTGTTACTAGGGGTTAG
>JAOASJ010000130.1 GCA_030158725.1 Bacteroidia bacterium | reverse complement strand
CGCTGAAGCTTTAGCGGAGGCGCAAGCCTTATTGTCGAAGGCTAAACTCAGCCCTTGCTACTCCCGTTGGTCGTGAGAACGCTTCACTTCGTTTCGCTTAGTTCTTGCTGTTGTTGTTTTTTTTGCAAAAAAAAAGAGCACCAATTTCTCAGTACTCTTTTTAATATTTTGAATGATGGTTCTAGCTTAATTCATCGCCAGCTTCATTGTAGATCGCGAAGTTGGTTAAATGGTAATTGCTGTCTTCAACAATTTTAACCCATTTTTTGAATTTCCAGAACCATTGGAAACGAACACTTTTTAAACCACCTTTGGTTAAGTAGGCTTTTATGATAGGATTTACTTTAAGTCTTAGATTGCTTATGTTTTGGGTATCCCATAAGTAACTAAGTTTTTCAAGTATATTATCGCCTAGTAGCATGCTTGAAACCACAGTACCTGTTCCATTACAACTAGGGCAAAGTTCAGAGGTATTGATATTGATTTCTGGGCGTACACGTTCGCGGGTAATTTGAACCAATCCGAATTTGCTCATTGGCAAGATATTGTGTTTAGAGCGATCGGTTTTCATGGCCAAGGTCAACGCATCGAAAAGTTCTTTGCGGTGGTTTGGATTTTTCAAATCGATGAAGTCTATTACAATAATGCCACCCAAATCGCGCAAACGCAATTGACGGGCAATTTCTTTACAAGCTTCGGTGTTGATGCGCAATGCATTTTCTTGTTGATTTTCTGTAGAGCTGGTTTTTCTACCGCTGTTTACATCAATCACGTGCATGGCTTCAGTATGTTCTATTATGAGGTAGGCCCCATTGCTGAACATAACGTTTTTACCAAAAGATGCTTTGATTTGCTTGTCTATTCCGAAGTGTTGGAAAATCGGAACCTTGCTGTTGTATATACGGATAATAGACTCTTTGCCTGGAGCAATATTGCCTATGTATTCTTTTAACTTGGCAGCATAATCAGCATCGTTAACATGGATGTTAATGAAATTGTCATTTAACAGGTCTCTCAATAAAGATTCCGTTCTAGAAATTTCGCCCAATACTTTAAAAGGAGGCTTAGCATTTCTAGAGGTTTTAATGAGGGTATCCCATTGAGCAATTAAATTGTTCAAATCCATTTCAATTTCTTCTATACCAGCTTCTTCAGCGATGGTACGAATGATGACACCAAAGTTTTTAGGCTTTAGTTTGTCAATCATCTGTTTCAAACGCTTTTTGTGGCTGGCGTCAGAAATCTTTTTAGAAATTGAAGTGTTTTTTCCAAAGGGAACTAGAACACAGAACCTTCCAGCAAAGGAAAGGTCGCAAGTAATCCTTGGACCTTTATTTCCTATAGGTTCTTTGAAAATTTGTACCAGTATTTCATCACCTTTTTTAATTAATTCAGTGATTTTACCGGTTTTTACAATTTCCTCCTCTTTCTCGAATTCATCGAGGTTAGGATTTTTTAGTCCACCTTGGGTAACTATTTTGGTAAGTTTGAGTACAGACTTAAAGTTTATGCCTAAATCTGTGTAGTGTAAGAACGCATCTTTCTCATGACCCACGTCAAGGAAAGCCGCGTTAAGGTTGGGCATGATTTTCTTAACCTTAGCCAAATAAACATCTCCGATCTGAAAAGACGAGACCGATTCCTCCTTGTGGAGTTCTGTGAGTTGTTTGTTGTAAAGTAAGGCTAGATCGATGCCATTGGAGTTGCGGTCAATGACAAGCTCATTCACAATCTAAAGAAAAATTAAAAGGAAACTATTTTTTCTTATGACGATTTTTTCTCAATCTTTTTTTGCGTTTGTGAGTAGCAATTTTGTGTCTTTTTCTTTTTTTTCCGCTTGGCATAATAAATATCTTTAATGTTTAACTTAATTTAATGCTTGAGCTTTTAGGGCCCAGGCTTTTGATTCTTTTTGGTTTCCCAAAGTTCCGTAAATTTTGCTCAATTCGAGACAATATTCTTGATTTTGGGGCTGCAAATATACTAATTTTTTGAATCTTTCAATAGCTTTTTCTAATTGATTTGATTCAACAGCCAATTTGGCTAAATAATATTGTGCATCTATGTGGCTTGAGTCGGTTCTCACTACCTCTAAAAGGAGCTTAGCGGGCTTCATCAAATCCATTTTGTCGTCAGGTCTCTGGAAATTGTTGATGTTGTATATACTAACAGCCAAATCAACCTTAGCATCCAAATTGCTTGGAGATAAACTAATTGCTGTTTCTAGGTTTTTTCTAGCCTTCTTAAACAACATCAATTCGTTTTTATGTTCTTCTGTAGCCAATAAGTAATAACGGGCTGCAGAATGGAAACGGCTAGAAGTTTTTTGAATATTAGCCAAACGCTCAGTCAATACACCCGCATAGGTGTATAACTTCATGGTGTCTAATAATCGGATTGATAAGGCCAACCTAGCCGTATCATTTGATTGTAAAATATCTGGTTTAACAACGCTGGTACTGTTACCAATGTTTTTAAGAATGTTCTCAAAGGCCTCCTCATTTTGCAAATTGGAAGAGGCAGACTTTTCTTTGTCTAAAGCGGCAAAATCTATGGTCGCTTCTTTGTGGTTAAATCCTAAATAACTTAGGCTGGCGGTTAAAACGATAAAAGCAACCATCAAGATTGCTTTTATGAATTTGAGTTTCATGCCGCGAAATTAGTAATCTTTTTCTTCTTTTTTAGGAACAAAATCTGCAGGAACGCTTGTTTTGATCTTTTCTAAGAATACCTTTGCTGGCTTAAATTTTGGAATAAAGTGCTCGTCTATCACCAATGCTGTGTTTTTAGAGATGTTTCTGGCGATCTTCTTTGCTCTCTTTTTCAAGATAAAACTACCAAATCCTCTAAAGTAAATGTTTTCACCCTGTGCCATGTTGTTTTTCATCACTTTGAAAAAAGATTCTAGTGACTCAGTTACTATAACTTTGTCAATCCCGGTCTTTTCTGAAATTTCGCTGATAATTTCTGCTTTGGTCATATTTATTTGTAATTATTTAATCAATTTTCGACTTTTAACTTATTTAAACACAAAACTATGCAAAATGTTTTAGAAATTGTCACTTGGTATAAAAATAATTTGAGAGACCTGCCTTGGCGCTCCACAAATGACCCCTATAAAATATGGCTGTCGGAAATCATTTTACAGCAAACCCAAGTAAATCAGGGACTTAAGTATTATTACGCCTTCATAGAGCAATATCCTGATATTCAGTCTCTTGCAAACGCTGACGAGCAGGAAGTTCTGAAGCTTTGGCAAGGTCTAGGCTACTACTCAAGAGCCCGTAACTTGCTCAAAACCGCCAAGTTAGTAGCTGATAAGTATCATGGAATTTTTCCAAATTCTATGGAAGAAATTTTAAAACTTCCCGGAATAGGTCAATATACTGCCTCTGCTATTTTATCTTTTGCCTATAATTTACCCTATCCAGCCCTCGATGGAAACGTTTTTAGAGTCATTTCTCGTTTATACAATATTCGTTTGCCCATAAATGAGCAGAAAAACCGCTCGGTATTTTTAGATATTCTCAACGAAATGATTCAAGGGGTTGATCCCGCTCAATTCAATAATGCCATGATGGAACTGGGGGCAATGGTCTGTAAACCAGATAATCCCAAATGCGATATTTGCCCAGTTTCTACCTTTTGCCAAGCTAAAGAACTAGGATGTGCTTCACAACTTCCTGTCAAGGCCGCAAAAGCAGCTAAGAAAAAACGCTACTTCAATTTTTTCTATATCAAATACCAGGACGGGTTTTATCTCATCAAAAGAAATGAAAGTGATATTTGGCAAAACCTATTTCAATTGCCCATGATTGAAACCAACACTGAAGTAGATATTAGCGATGTTTTTACCATGCTTCAAGAGGTCGTTCAATTGCTTTGGAAAGAGTTATTAGTCTCTGGGGCTCATGACCTTTGTTATTTAAATTCAAAAAAACATTTGCTTACCCACCAGGAGATAAATGCCAGATTTTTTGAGATTAACATGAAGGAAAAGCCAACTTTTAAGCTGGAAAATTGCATTTGGGTAAATGCTGATTCAAAGCAAAATTATCCGCTACCTATTTTGATAGAGAAATTTTTATTATCTTTGTGACCATCAGCAGTTTTGTATTGAATGGTAAACAAAGTATTTTTATTGGGAAGATTAGGCAAAGATCCTGAGGTTAGATACCTTGATCACAATAGAGCCGTGGCAAATTTTACTTTGGCTACCAACGAAGTGTTTATCGATAAGTCAGGCAACAAAGTTGAACAAACAGATTGGCACCATGTCGAAATGTGGGATGCTTTGGCCCGCAACGCAGAGAAAGTTCTTCGCAAAGGCCGCACAGTATTTATTGAAGGCAAAATCAAAAATGAAACTTGGACAGATAAAGATGGAAACAAACGCAGTGCTGTGAGAATTCGCGCACTTCAATTTCAAGTTGTTTCCAATGGTCCTAGCGCTGATGGACTTGGCCCAAATGACAAAAATGGAAATGTAATGGACGAGCATCTTGATGCCTCTGATCCATTGCCATTCTAATTCACGTAAATATATGGCAGACGACCCTTATCCTTCGAATTTATTTCAAATCGCAAACATTCTCAACCCGAACTTAGACAGTTCTAGCTACCTCTACATATTTGGTACGCTTGTATTCTTATTAACTTTAATTTTCTTGTCAAGCTTGTTTTCAGCTTCTGAAAACGCCCTTTTTTCTTTGTCTGCAAAAGATAAAGACGATATGAAAGCTTCTGATACCCCAACTGGCAACGCGGTTCTTAAACTTTTAAGTCAACCTAAAAAATTATTGGCCACCATTCTTGTTGGTAATAATTTCGTTAACGTGACCTTTGTTATTGTCAGTTCTGTTTGGTTAGAAGAAATTCTTGACCCGAACATGAACGACTATTTGGATTTTGCCATTAAAGTTATTCTTGTTACTCTAATCTTGCTTTTATTTGGTGAGGTAGTTCCTAAAGTATATGCCACCAAACGCAATGTGAGCATTTCTAAATTCATGTCTTTCCCATTGTTGTTTTGCCAACGTTTGTTCGGTTTTCTTGTATACCCAATGGTGCGCTTTACCACAATTATCGACCGTCGTGTGCGTATTCACGAACACACCGTGTCGGCTGATGAATTGACCCATGCCATTGATATTACTTCAAATGAACACACTGGTCAACAAGAGAAGGAAATCCTTAAAGGGATAGTTAGTTTTGGTAGCAAAACCGTTAGACAGATTATGAAAGGTAGGGTAGACGTTGCCGCTTTAGATGTGCAAATTCCTTTTAATGAAATGTTGAGCAAGGTGAACGAAATTGGCTACAGCCGTTTCCCTGTTTACGAAGATACCTTCGATAACATTGTTGGTATTCTTTACATCAAAGAAATTCTTCCCCATTTATACCAAACCGATAATTTTGAATGGAAGACTTTACTTAAACCAGCATTGTTTGTTCCCGACAACAAACGTATCGATTTGTTGTTGTCCGATTTTCAAGAAGAACGCATGCACATGGCCATAGTGGTTGATGAGTATGGGGGCAAACTGGGCATAGTGACTATGGAAGATATTCTTGAAGAAATTTTCGGAGAAATCAACGATGAGTTTGACGAAGAACCTTTAAGCTATAGCAAGATTGACCACAACAAATACATCATTGAGGGTAAAATGCTTATCAATGATTTTTGTAAAATATCACAAACGGACGACGACTTCTTCGACCAAGTAAAAGGAGATGCCGAGTCGGTTGCTGGTATGATTATGGAATTGCATGGTAAAATTCCTGTGCGCAATGAAACAATAATTTACAAGCAATTCAGTTTTACCATTGAGTCTGTCGACAACCGCAGAATCAAACGCATTAAAGTTGTTATCGAATGAGGTTATTAAAATTTACAATTCTACTCTTATTGGCTGCCTGTGGTTCTGATGCCAACACGCCAAAGCCCCACGCTTATCCGCGTGAATACTATCCTAAAAAGGCTTACCAATTATTTGACACCACTGCACCTTATACTTTTCTATACCCTAAATACGCCATTGTAGAACCTTACCGTGATGGAGACAGCAAATCACATCCCTTTTGGTACAATGTGCATTATTTGCCTTTTAATGCAACCCTGCATTTAAGTTACCAAGCGTTTAAAGACCGTGCTGAATTTGACCAGTTGTTCGACGATACCCGTCGCTTAGCCTATAAACACGACATACGTGCGGAGGAAATTGAGGAGATAGAACTTCAAAATCCTAGAACACATTCTAGTGGTATTATATACGAGTTAAAAGGAAATACGGCTACCAACTTGAATTTTTATATCAGCGATGGTCAGAAACATTTCTTGCGCGGTGCTTTGTATTTTAATGCTAAGACGGAAATAGACAGCATACAACCAATTTTTCAATTCATTAAGCAGGATGTAATCCACATGATTGAAACCACGGTTTGGAAATAAACTTATTCGATTATTATTTTCTGAGTGTTGCCATTACCCAATTCTAGGGTATATATGCCGCTGGCCCATTGGCTAACATCTAATTTTATTTCACCTTTAAAATTCAAATTGCTGTAAACCATTTTACCGGTAGAATCAGTTATTTTCAATGTCACTTCACCCATAGTTGTTTCTATATATAAGACATGGTCTTTGCAATAGCTTACAAAATTTGATTTATCATTTGTTTTGATGCTCAACCATTGCTGGGTTTCTATTCTTTGCAGTTGGGCATTTGGGATTTGTTTTTCATTGCTCATGTAAACAGTATTTCCTTTTAAGCAAACGGCTTCATTTTGCCCCGTACTTATAACAGTACCCAAATCGATTCGTCTTCGGTTGCCACTTAAATACTGGTTGTTTTTATAATCCCACATCAAATATAAAAAGCTAGCGCCATTGCTGTTGTTATAGCCGCATAAAGTAATGCTTCCATTGCTACTTACACAAGCGCCTGTTACCAGCCCGTTGGTTTCTAGGGTTTCAATAGGAGATAAGCTGTAATATCCGGTATCTGTTGAACAGATATAATGTCTCGATTTTTTATCGGCCCAATTTTTACTAAACAGGTGAATGCTGTCATTCAACACACACATGGCTTCAAGGTCGTAGTTGTGGTTTTGAGAACCAGGATTAAAGTCGGTTTGGTCGCTAAGGGCAAAACGGATACTCTCAGCTTCAATTGTGTCTTGAACAGAATTTGTTTTTAGTTCTGATTTTTTAATTTTCAAAACTTGCAAGTCTTTGCGCGAACCATTGTTGTTGCCAAAGTCACCAATATAAATATAGTTTTCATCTTGACTTAAGTCTTCCCAATCGTTGTTGTTTCTGTTTTTTATGAATACTTGTTTTACAATATGGCCTTTTAAGCTATCGAATGCATACAATACAGGCGGATTGTCGCTGTCATTAATCGTCCAAAATAAATTGTTGTAATAAATCAAACCACTGCTTTCGATGAGGGTGTCGCTTAGTTTGGAACAAATGATTTTAGTGGTGTAATTGGTTTTGTTGTAAGTGCAAGAACCGTCGTTTTCCGTAGCAGATGAATTGTAGTTGTTGGCTTGCTTGTCGGTGCAGCCTTTCACTTGGGCATTTGACAATTTTAAAGTCAATAAACTGATAATAAGGAAAAGAAATTTGTGTTTCATTTTAAAAAGTTTTGTCTTATCTTGATTCAAAGAACTGCAATTTTACACAGTTTTAAAATATTTTATTTTTTTGATGACACGTTTTTTTTTATATTCACGTCTATAGAATTAAATCGTTATGAAAAGAGCATTAAAATTATGGACACTAACAATATTAAGTGTATTGTTTTCTCAAAATCTAAAAGCATCGCATGTATTAGGCGGTGACATTAAATATATTTATGTAGCACCAGATAAATATAAAGTGGTATATAAACTTTACCGTGAGTGTTCAGGTGTGCCGTTGGAACTTGTTCAAGTTCGTTTTGGTGTTAGCACAGCCGATGGAAATGTGGATGCTGTCATTACAGCCAACAGAACTTCCATTAAAGACATTAGCTTGGTTTGTAAAAATGACACCATGCCCTGCGATCCAAATAACATGACAACCAATTCAGGTACAGAAGAGCATGTATTCGAATCGCTGGTCGATTTTTCCCAATCGCCTTACAGTTCAATAAAATCAAATTCATGTAAAGTTGTTTTTTACTTATCTGTTTGTTGTCGCATTGGAGCAGTTACCACTATGAGTCCGGGTAATTTTTATTTGGATGCCATGGTTGATTTGTGTGCGGTAAAAAACATAGGTAATACTTCTCCTGTATTTAAAACCCTACCGTTGCGCAATTTGTGTTGCTCTACTCCATTTTCATACAACAATGGTGGTGTTGAGTTGGCCGAGGGAGATAGTCTATCATTTGAATTGGCTGCACCTTTAAAAGGGATTAACGATCCAGAAATTTACACTGGTAGTTTTACGCCATCTATTCCAATGACTCCATACTGCCCACCGAATCCTGGGGTTATTAATTGCCAAGCACTTCCTACGGCAAAACCACCTCGTGGCTTTTATTTCGACAAAGAAACAGGTGATGTGGTATTTACACCTACAAAATGCGATGAAGCAGGCGTATTATTATTCAAAATTAATGAGTGGAGAAAAGACAGTGCTGGGGTATGGCAAATCATTGGATACGTAAAGCGTGAATCAACTTGGATAGTTAAACAGTGCACAGACAATAACCCTCCTTATATTACAGGTACCAACAAATATTCAGTATGTGAAGGCAATAAATTGTGTTTTACCATCTCATCAAAGGACGATGCATTTTTACCAAAACAGACCATTTCAGATACTGTTGAATTAACATGGGACAGTGGTATTGCAAAAGCAACATTTAGAATTATTGATCCCACAGCCCGCGAAAAGCAAGCTGAGTTTTGCTGGCAAACCAAAGAAGGTGATGCCCGCGCAAGTGCCTATAGATTTACGGCTATTGCCAATGACAATTTCTGCGGTGCGGTTGGTCAAACCTCTAAGACTTATATTATTTCTGTTAAACCAAAAGCAAAAGATAAATTGGTTTATAAAAAATTGTTTAAAGGTGGCTTAGAAATATTTGCCAATCCATTAAATGGTACAAGTGGGACTTCAAATACCTATTCGAACATAATTAGAGACAGTAGCAATTCAGGAACGCCGCTATACAGCAGCAACAACAAGCAAAGAGATACCTTCGTGTTTAGCAGTCCTGGAAAATATATTATTGAACACACAATCAATAACCCGCCTTACAATTGTCCTACCTTTTATTACGATACCATATTTGTAACAGCCGACGATTTAACAGGCATTGTTAACTACAGAAAAATCGATTTGAATGTGTATCCAAATCCAAGCAATGGGCAAATCAGTTTTAATTCTTCCAGCATTGATGTTAGCGAAGCGCTTATAAAAGTGTATGCTGTAGATGGTAAATTGGTCGCTGAAAAACAATTGCAAGCGGGTAGTACCGACTTGTCATCATTGGCCAAAGGTATTTATACCATAGAATTTAAAGTTGAAGGTTACAGCGTTTACCGACAGGTGATTATCGAGTAAACGAAAATATTTCTATAATGTTAATTGGAGACGAAGCTCTTGGATATTTTCCAAGGGCTTTGTTTTTTATTGGTGGTACAACATTTTGAACTAATTTTGTGTCTGATATAAATATGAAGAGGAGTCTGCTGCTAAAATTGATATTTGTTTTTTGCTTTGCCAATTCTATGGTTTCGTCCGTATATGCAAATTCAGCAATCGGCGGCGAAATTAAATATCAATACTTATCGCCCAATAAATACAAGGTTATTTTCATCGTTTACCGCAATTGCATGCGCCCAGCATTGAAAACGCCGGAGTTTAAGATAAGAGCTGATTCAACGGGTTTGACGTATTTAATACACCCCTTAAGAACTTCTATTAAAGATATTAGCAATGTATGTGCTAAAGATTCAATGCCATGCAAGCCTCAGAACGCACAATCAAATAGTGGAATAGAGCAACATGTTTATGAAACAATAATCAACTTTGACACCCTGTATTTTAAAACAATTAAAGATTTTTCATGTAAGGTTGTTTTTTCAATGTTTATAGAAAATAGGGACAGCATGATTACAACCCTCGATTCAAGTGGGTTTTATTTAGACGCCATGCTTAATTTGTGTGGCGCGGGTGTTAAGGGAAACTCTTCTCCCATTTTCAAAACGCTTCCAATCAAAGACCTATGTTGTAAAACTGACTTTTATTACAACAATGGAGGGATTGAATTGTCTGAAGGGGATAGTATTTCATTTGAATTAATTGATCCGTTAAACGGTGTAAATGATGCAGTCGCTCACAAGGGTGGTTTAAGTGCAAGTATTCCGATGACGCCATATTGCCCACCTACTGGAGTTGTAAACTGTCGAGCACTGCCGAATGCCAAACCTCCTCGAGGTTTTTATTTTGACAAAGAAACAGGTGATATAATCTTCACACCTTTGGCCAGTAATGAACTAGGGGTAATTGTATTGAAAATTAATGAATGGAGAAAAGACAGCAAGGGCAAATGGTTTTTAATAGGGTATGTGAAGCGTGAAACCACTTGGTCGGTTAAAACTTGCAATAAAAATAACTCTCCATATGTTGCAGGTAACAACAAAGATAATGTTTGTGAAGGCGCTAAAATATGTTTTTATTTTAGTTCAAGAGACGAGCAATATAATCCAGACCAAACTTATCTAGATACAATTCAATTGTATTGGGACAGTTCCATTCCCAACGCTAGTTTTAAAATTGTAGATCCTTTAGCACGTGAGAAAGAAGCTGAGTTTTGTTGGCTAACCTCCATTGGAGATGCACGGGCAGATTTTTACCGATTTACCGCTTTGTGCATGGAAAATAATTGTAATGATAAATTAAAAGCTTCTAAGGGCTTTTTAATAAAAGTTAAGCCAAAGGCAAAAGACAAACTGGTTTATAAAAAATTGTTTAGAGGCGGATTGGAGATTTATGCTCAGCCAATTGATAGCATCAGTGGGTTAAATTACCGCTATAAAAATACAATAAGAGACAGCAGCAATTCAGGTACGCCTTTATATAACAGTTATAATAAGCAAAGGGACACTTTTGTTTTCACCAAGCCTGGTAAATATATTATAGAACACGAAATCACTAACCCACCATATAATTGCCCTACTGTTTATTACGACACCATTATTGTAACGGCTGACGATTTAACCGGTATCATCAACTACAGAAAAATCGATTTGAATGTGTATCCAAATCCAAGCAATGGGCAAATCAGTTTTAATTCTTCCAGCATTGATGTTAGCGAAGCGCTTATAAAAGTGTATGCTGTAGATGGTAAATTGGTCGCTGAAAAACAATTGCAAGCGGGTAGTACCGACTTGTCATCATTGGCCAAAGGTATTTATACCATAGAATTTAAAGTTGAAGGTTACAGCGTTTACCGACAGGTGATTATCGAGTAAACGAAAATATTTCTATAATGTTAATTGGAGACGAAGCTCTTGGATATTTTCCAAGGGCTTTGTTTTTTATAGCTGTTCTGGTGGACTTAATGTATCAGACGTTTTGTTGCCAATGTCTCTCCACAAAAAGCCTTTGTCTATGCGGGTGTAGGGCATGAAGTTGTCTTTGTACAATTGTCCCGTACCCAAGCCAGAATGTATGGCCTTTGGAAATCCTGCCGCATATTGTGCTATGGCATTTAAGCCAATATTGCTCTCCAAGGCTGAGGTAATCCACCAGCCGATATTTAATCTCTCTGCTGTTTTAATCCATAAATCTGTTTGCACAAATCCGCCTACTAAATTTGGTTTTAAAACAATGTACTGAGGCTTAATTGTTTCTAAAAGTTTCAGCATATCTTCTTCTTTGTGTATGCCTATCAGTTCTTCGTCGAGCGCAATAGGGATGGGACTGTTCTTGCACAGTTCTGCCATTGCTTCTATCTGTCCTGCTTTAATCGGTTGTTCAATGCTGTGTAAATTAAAGGGCTTTAAGGCCTCCAATTTTTCCATTGCTTCATTGGGTTTAAATGCCCCGTTGGCATCCACCCTCAATATAAGTTTGTCGCCACCTTTTTGCCCGCGCACAAACTCCAAAAGTTCAAGTTCTTTTTCGAATTTTAAAGCACCGATTTTTATTTTGATACAATCGAATCCTTTTTCAATTTTCTCTAAAACCTCTTCCTTCATTTCCTCCAAATTGTCCATCCACACCAAACCGTTGATTGGTATGCCTTGTCTGCCAATGGCGTAAAAGTTTTGGAAGATTATTTTTCGGCCTCCATTTTTCAAATCCAATAAGGCGGTTTCTAAACCAAACTTAATGGAAGGAAATTCATGGAAAGGAAAATCGTCTGCTTTGTTCTTGTTGATTTGTTTTACCAATTCCACAAGTTTGTCTTCATAGTCCTTGCGGTCATCGATACTCAAGCCACTTAATGGGGCACATTCTCCAACGCCCACAACCGTTGGATTTAAGGCATTGTGTATAGACAGAAGATAGATGGTTCTCTCTTTGTAATTGCCTCTGCTGGTGGTTGCAGGTTTCTTGAACTGTAGGCTGTGTTTACTGATGCTGGCTATTAGTCCCAAACCGGTTTAAACAAAATTTCTGAAAGGCAAAAATACAGCATCATGCCTAGGATCAAAAGGGATAAAAACTTTAATTGTTTGTTGAAATCAGGTCTGCTTTTACAAGCCTTTAATGCCTCGTAATGCAGATAGATTAACAACGAAAATATGAGATAATTAGACACCAATATAATGCCTAGATTTATACTAAAAATAGAATAGGTGGTAAGGCAAAATACTGCGGTAAACAATAAAGCCAATTGGTAATACAAAGCACTTTTGTAACCCAATTTTACAGCAATGGTAATTTTGTTTTTGGCCTTGTCGCTTTCAATATCACGGATGTTGTTGATGTTCAAAACCCCTGTGCTTAAAAGCCCGATAGCTGCTGCTACCCACCAAATATGTGAATCTACATTTTGTGTTTGTAAATAATAGGTACCAACCACAGACAATAATCCGAAGAATATAAACACGGATACATCGCCATAGCCTGCATAGCCATAAGGCTTGCTGCCTGCTGTGTAAAAATAAGCTGCTGCTATGCCAAGCAATCCAACGCCCAATAAGATCCAAAAGGATAGGTTGATGGTTTCAATACCAATTAAAAGTAGGGCAATACCACTGATTAAACTCAAGCCAATCAATATGCGAATAGACAATACCATTGACTTTTCTGTCATGGCACCTGAGGCCATTACACGGTCGGTTCTTTCATGGGTATCTGCTCCGTTTTTAAAGTCGCCGTAATCGTTGGCATAATTGCTTAATACCTGAAGCAGTATTGCGGTTAATAGACTTAATGCAAATATGCTGGAATTAAAACTTCCTGTTTCTGAATAGGCCAATAGGTTGCCCGTAATGGCTCCTGATATGGCCAAGGGTAGGGTGCGCAAACGCGCTGCTTGTATATAGGTTTTTACAGACAAGGGGTACGTCCTCCATCAACTACGATATTTGTGCCGGTGATATAGGCTGCGTATTCTGAACATAAAAATGTTGCAGCGTATGCAGGCTCTTCTGGTTTACCAAAACGCTTCATTGGTATTTCTGCCAACATTTCATTTTCAACTTCATCTCTTTCAATATTTAGTTTGCCCGATTTGTTGTTGATAATGGTATTCAAACGCTCTGTCTCCGTTGCGCCTGGTAATATGTTGTTAACGGTGATTCCAAATGGAGCCAATTCTGTTGCTATGGTTTTTGACCAATTGCCAACTGCGCCTCTAATGGTATTGCTAACACCTAAATTGGCCAATGGCACTTTCACTGAAGTAGAAATAATATTGATAATGCGTCCGAAGTTTCTTTCGCGCATACCACCTGAAACCGCTTGAACCAATTGTTGGTTGTTGATCAAATGGGCGTTAAACGCAGCAATGAATTCTTCTGGTTTTGCATCGATTGCTTTTCCAGCTGCCGGTCCACCCGTATTGTTTATCAAAATGTCTATTGGAAGTGCTGAAAGTGTTTTACAAACTTCAGCCACTGAGTTGGTGTTTGAAAAATCGGCAATTAAAAATTGATGTTCTTGGCCTTCTGAACGGTACAAATCGCTAAGCGTTTCCTTCAAACGTTCTTCGTTCCTTGCCAATAAAATGATGTTGGCACCTGCCTTTGACAATTGAATGGCTATTGCTTTTCCTATGCCTTGGCTACTGCCACAAACCAATGCTGTTTTTCCGAGTAAATTAATGTGCACTAGGCAAAGGTAATGGTAAAATTCAGTTTGCACAAAATATGTATTCTTCAATATTGCCATCAAATTATTAGCACTCTTTTTGTATCATTGCATAGGTATGAAGTACACGCGTCTCACTCATTTAAGTCTTCTTTTTATTGCAATCAGTTTTTCGTTCTCCCTACAGGCGCAAAAGCCAGTGATGTTGGGCGATTTTGCTCCAGGCAACAAAGGTTCTAACCCTGATTTTCTAACCGCCTGTGGCAATGTGGCTTTTTTTACCGCAGAAGATGGTTTGCATGGCCGCGAACTTTGGAAAACCGATGGAACCCTTCAAGGTACTGTGATGGTTAAAGATTTATGCGTTGGCATTTGTGGTTCTTCACCGAAAAATTTATGTGCTGTTGGTTCTACGCTTTTTTTTACAGCCTATGAAAGCGATAAAGGCACGGAGTTATGGAAAACTGATGGGACCGATAAAGGCACAGTGCGTGTAAAGGACATCAACAGCGGACGAAGCAATTTCAGTCCCCGCTACTTATGCAATGTTAATGGTGTTTTGTTCTTCACTGCCGACGATGGTAAGAATGGCGCAGAACTATGGCGCAGCGATGGTACAGAGGCGGGAACCTTTATGGTTAAAGACATTGATCCCTCAGGTAGTGCACATCCAAGTGTTCTTTGTGTGGCTCAAAATGTTTTGTTTTTTAAAGCAACAATTAAAGACGAAGGCGAAAGTATTTGGCAATCCGATGGCACGGCAAACGGAACTGTAAAAATTAGTTCTGCCAAATCCATTCGAAATATTGGCTATGTGGCAAATAAGCAAACTGTATTTTGGATAGATATCAAGGACATTGGTGGTAAAATTCCAATGGGTTTTAGATTTGAACTCTGGGCTTTTACCCTTGGGGCCAAAGCGCCTGTTTTGTTGAAAACGATAGGTAAGAATACATCTCTATGGTCTTCTGCTTTTGCTTGTGGCAAAGATCTGATGTATTTTTCAGAAGGAAATGCCTTGTGGAAATCGGATGCCACAGTTGCTGGAACAGTTGAAATTAAAAGTTTTACCAATGTTTCCAGTTTAGGCGATTTTCAAGTTATAGAAGGACAACTGATTTTTAATGCCAATATTAAGCCTAAAGGAAATGGTGCGGCTAAAGAATCAGCCGAAATTGCAGAATACGATGTTTATATGTCAGACGGCAGTAGTATAGGGACAACGGTACTGCAAAAAAGCGGAATGTATATGTATAGACAAGCATGTGTATTCAAAAACAACATCATATTTTATAGTAGAGATTTGTACAAATGCGAGTTGAAAGCTTCTAAACCAGAGGTCAAAAGAATCACAGTTGTCGATGTTCCTATGTCCCCTACAAATTTTTGCAGCATCAACAACAAGCTGTTATTCTTTGCTACCACGCCTGCTAACGGAAAAGAATTGTGGTGGCTTGACGATAAACTCAACAAGGCTGAGATCTTAATTGACATCAATAAAAAAGGCAACTCTTTTGATGTGCTTAGCTTAACCAATGTTTCCAATAACCTTTTCGTTTTTTGTATGAACGAAGAACGTGGCTTGCAACTTTGGAAAAGCAATGGCAGCAAAGAGGGTACACTAGAACTTAAATTGTTGTACTATTACCACGAGAACATAGACATAGAAGCACAAACAGAATTAAATGGTCAGTTGTTTTTTGTTTGTAAAAACGATGTTAAAAAGAAAATTGATCTTTGGTGTAGCGACGGTACGGCCAATGGTACCCGCATCGTGCGCAGTTTTGATATTGGTAAAACCAAGGGACTAGACCAGCAACTGATAGCCTTTAAAAACAAGGTTTACTTTAATGCCAATGAGGCCCAAACGGGCAATGAAATTTGGTGCAGCGATGGCACTGAAAAGGGTACTTACCTGTTAAAAGATATTCAAAGAGGTATTGAATCTTCGGCGCCACAATGGTTTACCAAAGTGGGCGAGACTTTATTCTTTGCGGCCGACAATTACAATGAGGGCAATGAGCTTTGGAAAACCGATGGCACAGACAAAGGAACTGTTATCGTTTACGATGTATACAACGGCGCGCATAGTTCCGACCCCGTTGCTTTTCGTGCCTTTAAAAACAAATTGTTTTTCGCAGCAGACAATGGTTTGCATGGTCTAGAATTATGGCAATCGGATGGTACTGCTGCAGGAACCTCTATGGTAATGGATATCAACAAAGGCGAATTCGGTTCCAATCCTGAAGACCTTACCGTTTGTGGCGAGACCTTGTTTTTTACCGCCAACAATGGCAAGCAAGGCATAGAACTTTGGAAAACCGATGGCAAGGCTGAAGGGACTATAATGGTGGCAGATATTTATGCAGGCAATGAAGATTCCAATCCCGGAGAATTGACGGTCATTAATGGTGTTTTGTATTTTACCGCCAATACCAACAAATATGGGGTAGAGTTATGGAAATCCAATGGCAGTGAAAAAGGAACTGAAATGGTAAAGGATATTCAAAAGGGAAGTACAGGAAGCAATTGCCGAAATCTTTGTGTATATAACGGCAACTTGTATTTTGTTGCAATGTCGGGACTCAACGACCCAGAATTGTGGAAGTGCAGCGGAAATAATGTTTCGATCGTGAATGCCGATTACAGCAGCAGCAATTTATTGCCACCTATGTTTTTAAGCGTATCCAACAATGTGCTTTACTATGTGGTGGATATGCACGAATACGGTAAGGAAATTTGGCGACTTAAATAATTAGTCTATTAAGTTGACCACATAATGTCTATTGCCATCTGCGTGTTCCAATTGCATGCTGATGTGGGGAAGGTCGATATACGCTTCTACAATTTCTGGCCATTCTATTAAGCACACATTTTTTGAATCGAGGTAGTCCATAAAACCAATTTCCTCCAATTCTTCAACCCGCTTTATCCTGTATAGGTCAAAGTGGTAAACGGTTTTACCCTCAAAAATATAGGTGTTAACGATGTTGAACGTGGGACTGCTAACCTCATCCACATAGCCAAGTTCTTTTAGCAAGGCTTTTGAAAAGCTGGTTTTTCCAGTACCCAAATTGCCTTTTAATAAAACAATAGGGTGCGTTTTTAAATGGGGTAGCAGTTTTCCAACTAGAGTGGCAATGTAATCGAGGCCACCAAATTCATCCAGTAGAAGTTTCGGAGACAAGCTTATTTTTTCTTGTAGTATTTCATGGCTTCAGGCAGCCAAGCTTGTAAATCGGCAATACGGGTTGCATCGCTAGGGTGGGTGCTCAAAATTTGAGGAGGTTTAACACCACCTGACATTTTGCTCATGCGTTCCCAAAAGGCGATTGATTCAGTAGGGTCATATCCAGCAAGGGCCATAAACACCAAGCCAATTTTATCGGCTTCTGTTTCGTGTTTGCGTGAATAGTTTAAGATGGTTAAGTTACCCGCCACACCGAAAGCCACACCAAAGATGTTTTGCGTAGCTTGTGGACTGCCTGACATAGCAACAGAAAGAACATTGCCTAAGCCTTGGGCTTTCATTTGTTGGGTCATACGCTCGTTACCATGTTTAGCAATGGCATGTGCAATTTCGTGTCCCATTACCACAGCCAAAGCTTGTTCGTTTTGCGTTACTGGCAGCAATCCTGTGTACACAACCACTTTTCCGCCTGGCATACACCATGCGTTAACGGTAGCGTCTTCAACGGTGTTGAATTCCCATTTGTATGCAGAAATTCTAGCATAGTATTTTCCACCTTCATAGGTTTTGAAAAATTCAGTAATTGAAGTTGCAATATTATTGCCCACTTTTTTAACCAAATCGCTAGAAGCTTTATTGGTGGTTAGTTTGTGGGTCGCTAGGAAATTGATGTAAGCCGTGTCGCTCATTTTTTGAAGCGCGGTTTCACTTTCCCAAGTGCTTTGTTTTCTGTTGGTAATTGGCACTCTGCTGCAAGCGCTAGCTAATACGAGAGTGATCAGACAAATGAATAATTTGTTCATATAGGAGTTTAATTTTTAGAAGTCAAAAAGGATGCCTAACTAATAAGTTCAACTTGAGCTGAAAGGCCTTGATCAAGTAGTGCGGTGCATAAAGGTTCTAGTAAAGAATAGCCGCCAGATTTAACCACACATTTTCCTTTGTTGTGCACTATCCATGCGCATTGTTCTGCTTGACAAATATCGTGTTTGCAATATTTAACCAAGCAATTGATAACATGCTCAAAGGTGTTGTGGTCGTCGTTGTATAAAACCAATTCAAATTCTTCAAATCCGCTGTCTTTTAAAAGGACATCAGATTGAGATTTTTCATCGTGTTGGTGTTGTGAGAATAACATAAAATCTATTGTCTATGTTTCTTAAGAAGCTTTGCTTTGTTTTCATTTCCTGCCACCAAACGAACAATGTTTTTTTGATGGGTTAACACCACCATTATTGCAGCGGCTATACCGAAGGCAATAAATAATGGCTCTTCATTTTTGTAAACCAAAACGGCAATTAATGGAAAGGCCAAGGCTGATAAAATACTGCTAAGCGATACGTAGCGGGTTGAAAATAAAATCACCACAAACAACATGATACAAGCCAATGCTGATAAGTAGTGTATGCCTAAAACCATACCAACCAAAGTTGCTATGCCTTTTCCGCCTTTGAAGTTGCAGTAAATAGGGAAGATGTGGCCCAAGACAGAAGATAAACCGAACAACAATTGTAGGTTTACAAACTTAATGGTACCGATTTCTACAAATGGTAAATAACGCACCAAACTTGCAGCCGTTAATCCTTTAATGATATCAATAAGCAATACAGCAGAACCTGCTTTTTTGCCCAAAACTCTAAAGGTATTTGTTGCCCCAGAATTTCCACTTCCATGTTCTCTAATGTCTAATCCATAAAAGGCTTTTCCTACCCACAAAGCAGTAGGCATTGAGCCAATCAAATAAGAGACAATTACTCCAATGCTGATAAACAATAACTCCATTATTAGATTCTATTTTTTTAAAGCTATAAAAGGCAAAGATAATATAAATTTATTAATTAGACAATATTCGGTATAATATACTGACTATCAATCTAGTGCAGGATATCATTCGTCAGGGTCCGCGTCGTTCTTTTTCAAGAAATTGTCTTTGGCTTTTTCACTGCCCACACGTAAGATAAACGACTCATCGGCCATCTTAGTTGCTTCTGCAGTTACTATGGTCATCAACTCGGCATTGTTACTCGCTATCATCATATTGCCGCGCATGTATTCCAAATAAATCCAGTCGCCACCATCGGTCATAATGTAAACGTATATCTTATCGCCGCTTCTCTTTTTCTCAATGGCTATCGTGGTGCTGAATTGTTTGTTTACAACCGTTCCATAAAACAATGGCATCAATATAGTTCCTGTGGCAATAAACTTCCTTCTGATGCGGTTAAACGCGATGTCAACATCGGTAAATACAAATCCTGTTTTGAATTCGCCTTCACCTGCAATGCTGCCCGTTGCATCCAAAGTTTTTATCATTTTATTGGCCGTTTTTTCATCGCTGATCAATTCAGCTATGGCCATTTTATTTTCATCAGTTTTCAAAGAACCGCCTGCTGCACCTGCATTTTCAGCGGTCAACATCTTGGTTAACTTGGCCTTTATTTCTGCCGGGAATGGGAAGTCGAGCCACATCATTAAGTTAAACCTAAACGTACTGTCGGTTGCTGCATGCTTGGCCGATCCTGCGGTCATGAAGTTCACCTTCGGTGCCACCACATTGAAGTCGTATTTTCCTTCTGAATACACGCTGTGGTCTTTGTCGTTAAACTGTATGTAATTTCCTTTTAGTGAATTGTTCAACAACTTGTCTTCGTTACCAATCATGAAGGCATCTTTTGCTTGGTCGTAGAACATAATGCCGGTATCCGATTGCAATTCTGGATCGCTGTAACGGCGTTTTAAGTCAAACAAAATTGGATACACGTGGTTGCTATCGTTGGCGTAGTAAACACCGATTGATAAGCGTTTGTTGTCTACATCCCTCGGATTGCGCACATCTATTACCACGTTTTGCGGATCCACCACATCGGTGTAGCGCAGCCACAAAGTTTCCATTTTAACAAATGAGTGCATTGGTTTAACAAAGCCCATAAACTCAATTGGTCGGCGGGTACTTATAATTTCAAACATCCCTTTGAAACCAATTTTCTTATCGAGTTTTAAGATCTTGTCTTCTGCTATTTTGCCATAACCCACCAAGTGGTTTTCTTTGTCAATTCTAATACTGTCAACAAACAATGGTTGTTCGGTTTTGTATTTGTCTATATACCTGTAATACCCCGTAGCCGCTAGGTTGTTGCCACCATGGATAAAGGTTCTACAATTTTTAATTTCGTGGAATTTGTCAATTTTATTGGCTTCAATTCTTGAACTGTCTAAACGGTCCATATACGCTTTCTCGCGCACTATCGCTTTGCCTTCAAAAGGGAATACCCTGCTATCAGCCACATCGATGTAAGGAATTTTTTCCATGAACAACACGTTTTTAACCAGATCAAACTTGGCGTAATGGCACTCAAATTTCACACTGTCTTTAGCGTCTTGTGGCAAGCCAGCAAACATTGGTTTGATAATGCCCATGCTGGTGCCTGGTTTAATCTCCATGGTCTTCTTGTTCATGTCCCACAAGTAATCGTTCATATTACTCGAGTAATGGTTGTAAGGGAAATGGGTGTATGCGCCCACGATATTGGTGTTGAAGTGACCCATTCTTGTGTCGAAGTCAACCACACCTTTTACATTGCTACATTCGAAAGCGAATTTGCTTGGATCAACTGCAAAGATTTGTATAGACGATGAAGCTGCTGTGGCCTTGTTGCGTCCCAATACCATATCGTTGCTGGCAAAGTGTGCTTCGTTCCACATCAATTTACCATCACCGCGCAAGTCTTGTGGCGACAAGGTCATTTTGCCATCAAAACTGTATTTCATTTTAAACACTTGGAAATTGCTGTCTATCTTGGTTTGGAACATACGGTCTTGTTTCGGATACCACTCGGTGCGCACGTTTGTACCTGCCACCAATGGGAAACGGGAACTTTCTGGTAAGTCGAAGGTCGAACTGTTTCCTACTGTTGCATCAGGTAACAACAAGTATTCTGTTGAACGTGAGGTAGAGGTTTCGTAAATCAAATCGCCTGCACCGTAAAATCCTCTGTTGCTTAAGTTGATGGTTAAATCGCCTTTTCCTTTTCCGCCATACATTGGCAAACTCACTTTGTCTACAAAGCCCAATGAATAATCGGGTTGTATACGCGCTATGTTTTCAATGTCTGGGAATATTCCGTCTGATACCAAACGGCCACCAAAGCCAAAACCGGCAATGGTAAAGTTGTCCAAACTGTCTATGGTAAACGGATCAATTTCAAATTTGAATTTGTCTCGATTATACGCATGGTTGTGGGTTGCCGCACGGTCGTAGTTAATTTCCGATCCCCGTTCGGCTATAAATATTGGATATTCAGCAAAGTCTTTGAGTCCCGACTTGTTGTTCGACTTGTCTATCAATATTCTACCATAGGTATTCGACAATACACTTTCTACTTTACGAAGTGAATTGGTGTTCACATCCGGGTAGTAAATCACCATACTGTCAATGGTGGTGTTGTTGATTTGAAAACCGGAGTAATCGAAGTTAAAGTCCTGCGAATAAAAATCAATACGACCCGCACGAATCAAGCCCGAGAAATGCAGGTTCTTGTTTCGCTTAATCACCAACAATTGGTCTTTCGGAATACTCAACACGTTTTGTGAATCTGAGAATGTGAATTTACGCACGCCTTCCATTTTCAAATCGTGGGTATTGAAACTGTAAGTAATGTTTGGTTTGCCAGATATAACGCTACCAAAACGCAATACGTCATAGTCCTTGCCACCCGTGTTGTTCGAATTCCAATTGTACAGTTTATCGCGCACATAGATAGAATCGTTTTCAGGGAAGTAGTACAAGAAACCATCGTCGGCCAAGTCCATTACCTGTTGCAGTAAGAACTCTTTTTTAGAACTAATAGCTGCCGCATAATCGTTGAGGTTAAAGGCACGGATACCGTTTTGACGGCAGTAGTAAAACATTTTATCCAAAGGATTTTGACGCAAAGCCCCTTGTTGTTTTTCGAATAAGAATTTTTTGAAAAAGGAATTGGTTTCAACATAAGCAGCCTTCTCATTGTTGATCATGTCAAAGTCAATGTAAGGTTGGGCTTGGTCCCATATCACTTGCTCAACGTCAATTTCAACCCCGTGGTAATTGTCTGAAAAAGGCATACGCATCAAACCATCGGAACCGCGGGTTAACAAAAGTTTTTTCGTTTGTATGTTGTAGTTGAATATAATATTAGGATGGGTAATGAAACCAGTATCCACTTTAATTTTAATGGAAGCATGTTGGCTCATAACCTTGCTTGAATCGAGTCTAAACGCCGCAGAGCTCACCCAAACAAATGGTTTGCCTTGGTACAATAAGATAATGGTGGCATCGCCTTCGCCAAAGTTTTGCGAATTGGTCTTAGCCCCTGCAATACTGAATCCACCTTTGTACACGGCCTTGTCGCCAACTATACCTTTAATTTCTATGGTTGGTTCGTAGCTGGTGAATTTCGGAAAACCAGAGTTTTTTACTTGGTCAACTGAAGCCGATTGCGAAATACGTTCTTCCAAAACACCGAGAATTTTGGTGCTAGAAATTTTAGGGTAGGTGAGTAGGGCAGAGTCGACGGTAAAGGTTCCAGAATTAAAATTTATTTTATGGTTTTTAAATTCCACATGCACTTCCGCTTCAGGCTTTCCAACGCGTTCCCAGTTCACACGGCCTTGGCTTCCTACCCATTGTTTTTTGTCGGGGTAATAAACACCCGAGCAATTCAAGACTTTTATTTTATCCAATTCCGCATCACAGAAAAGGTCAAGGTTTTTGAAGGTAATAACCACACGGTTTTTGATATAGGCAAATTCGAAGTTTGAATTCGAGGCATACCAGCGGCGGGCTTCCGAGCGGTGAAAGGTATTGTCTTTAAAAAGGGTATTGGCAGTTTCCAAAAAGAATTGATAGTCCTTGGTGCTTTTCTCCAATAACAAGGCACTAATTTCTTGCCATTGTTTGAGTAGGTTGGGGCTAAATTTCTTTTGGTAATACAAATCGATATTGCTGAGCATGAGTTCAAAAAACGGATCACGCGGCAGCTGTTTATACATCATGTTGTTGCTAATTTTGATGATAAACTTTTGTTGTTCCGGAAGAATTTTCCCTGCTTTCCAATTTTTCGAGAAGGTTTCAGCCATCTTGGCGACCTCTGGTTTTTTGGAAGCAGACATAAACTTCACAAACTCATCTATGAATACTGGCGCCTCAGTAGAGAAACTGGTCTGGGCGTAAATAGGCGAAAAGGAGAGTATAAAAAGTAAACTTGTAAGGAGATTCTTCATAAGGCTGCTAAAATAACATGTGTTTTTCAAATTTATTGCACAAGATGTGCCAAGAATGGATCTGCTAAATAAATTTAGCAGATCCAGCAAGAGCAAGAGGGTGGAGGGAGGCACCTTCTACGCTTAAGCTTCGAAGGTCGAAGGCGGTAGGAAATGCGTC
>JAOASJ010000129.1 GCA_030158725.1 Bacteroidia bacterium | reverse complement strand
TCCGTTCACCAAGTGGGAAACAAAAACAACGGCGAAGACATTATTTTGTCTAAGCACCCGCTCGATGCCAACGGACAAGAAACCGAGGCTTTGCTGAAAAAATATTTCCTCAATGCTTTTAGCACCCCCGAATACTTTCATTTCTCTTTCAGCAATGGCGACCATACCCTAAACCCTTTGTTTAAATTTGCTTCTGAGGTATTCGACGGCTCAGCCAATTTCCACACCAGCTCAGTCCACATAGCCAAACACCTATACGAAACATCCAACCACCCGAATATTAAGTCGGGCGATTTGTTTGTGGCCTATATTTCCAAACTTATGGTCGACTACCAAGAAGTGCAAGCCATTGGTATTTTCAAATCGGAAAACAAACACAGTTTCTTGAAACTAAACCAAGACAACGACGGTTTTATGCTCGACAAAATTGAAGGTATACAGGTGGACAAACCAGACAAAGCTTGCTTGATATTCAACATTGAAGAAGACAAAGGGTTTAAGGTTTGCATACTCGACAAGACCAACCGTTCTGAAGAAGCCGCCTTTTGGAAAGACCAGTTTTTAAATTTAAAATCGAGCAACGACGATTTCCACCAAACCCGCGACTTCCTTAATATTGCCAAACAATATGTAACGGCACAAGTGACCGAAGATTTTGAATTGAACAAAAGCGATCAAATTGATTTGCTTAACCGTTCTATGGATTATTTCAAATCGAACGACATCTTTAACAAGGCCGATTTTGAAGAAGAGGTATTCCGCGACCCAGCCGTTATTGAATCGTTTCAGCGCTTTGACCAAAACTACCGCCAAACCAATGAGATTGAGGTGCCCGACGAATTTGACATTTCATTACCTGCAGTAAAAAAACAAGCCAAGGTGTTTAAGAGCATACTGAAACTTGACCGCAATTTCCACATCTATATCCATGGCAACAAAGAAATGATAGAACATGGGGTAGAGAAAGATGGCCGCAAGTTTTACAAGATTTATTACGAGAACGAATCGTAGTTGATGTTATTGGTTATTGGTTAATGGTTAATGGTTATTGGTTA
>JAOASJ010000128.1 GCA_030158725.1 Bacteroidia bacterium | reverse complement strand
GTTTTCATCGAGATAAAAAATTATTTGGTCTAAGCTTCTACCGATTTTGCCATATTGCTCTGTTTTATTAAAATAAAATTTAGGTATTTGCAGTTATTCCAAAATATAAAATGAAATATGAACAAGAAACTTAAATTCACCCTAATCAGCACTTGGATTATTTTTAGCCGCAGCTTCGATGCCTATTGCACCAATCAATTAACGCCCGACCTAAGCAAGGAAAGCAACCCCTTGGTTTCTGTATTTGGCATGGGCTGGACTCCTCTACTTCTTATCATTGGTTTGTTAAGTTTATACGCCATATATACCTACTACAAAAGTGTTTTCAAACCTATGGATTTACTACCTAAAGAAAAAGGATATACAGAAGGAAATATTTTGGCGTATGCGTATTTGGGAGAGAAAGAACATTGGACTTCTGTTTTGTATAAATTCCCGAAAAGTTTAAGCCGCTTCAATCAATTCATGGGACAGACCTTAAGTATTTGCTTAAGCTATGCAGGGGCCGTCTCTACCCTTATGTGGTTGCTTATTCGCAATGTAGACGCATACAAAAGCATACACTCTCCACTATTGGTATACAGTGTTTTAATTCTTGGTTGTTTGGCGCTCATTTACCAATGGAACCACAAAAGGTATCAGGAATATTTGAATTTGGCATATCAAAAAATATAGAACTAAACACCTTGGCTTAATTCACAGCCAATGAAAGATTCGACTAAGCAGCTGCATTAACTGATAGCTGTATCTTGGACATATACTTATCGACTGTACTTTTGCTGCTCCTTATTTTTTATCATTTTACCAGAACAAGACATGTCAAGCAAGACTTTCTTAAAACCTTCAATATTCGGCAAAGCGCCAAGTGGAAAGCGCTTAGAACGCATTAAGCAGTCGCCCAACTACCGCAACAATGCGTTTCAAAACCAGAGTGTAACGCCCGACTTAACCGATGGAGCGACTTACTTTTCTGTGGTAAAAGACATGTTGTTTAAAAAGGATAAAAGACGTGAACCTGATTTTGAAATACCTTCCCTTAAAACAGATTTGTTGTCATTAAACCCCAATGAAAATGTTTTGATTTGGTTTGGACACTCATCCTATTTTATGCAAATAGATGGAAAAAAGTTTTTGGTCGATCCCGTACTTAGTGGCAATGCCTCCCCTGTTTCGTTTACCACCAAAGCCTTTAAGGGCAGCGACAATTACAACGTTGAAGACCTGCCTTTTATTGATTACTTAATCATTACGCACGACCATTACGACCACCTCGATTACAAAACCATACTTAAACTCAAAACCAAAGTCGCTCAGGTTATCACGTCTTTAGGCACAGGCGAACATTTAGAACATTGGGGCTATAATCCAAATAGTATAAGCGAAACAGATTGGTATGAAACACTGCAATTGAGCGATGGTTTTACCCTTCATGCAACACCTTCCCGTCACTTTTCAGGAAGAGGCTTAAAACGCAACCAAGCTTTGTGGACCTCTTTTGTTTTGCAAACACCTAGTCTGCGAATTTTTATAGGTGGCGACAGTGGTTACGACAAACACTTTGCTGAAATTGGAAACATGCATGGTCCCTTCGACCTAGCCATTTTGGAAAATGGACAATACAATAAAAACTGGAAGCATATTCATTTGTTGCCAGACGAAATCCTTCAAGCTGCAATTGATTTAAAAACCAAAAAATTACTTCCAGTACATTCATCCAAATTCGCTTTGGCTTTACATGCGTGGGACGAACCACTTGAAAAATTAATGCTCAGCAATCTAAAGGTAAACCTACCCATACTAACCCCTATGATAGGTGAGACCGTCAATTTACTGGATGAGCAGCAAGTGTTTCAAACTTGGTGGAGGAAGTAGAAAATCAACTTTAAAAATAATACTTGTATATACAACTATTATGTATATCTTTGCTGCGTTATAATTTATAATGGGCAGTTTAGAGCAAGCCATACAGCAATCAAAATTCGAAAGTGAATTGGTTAAAGCACATATCAATGTGATTTACACCGCCAATATTTTAGCAAACAAACAAGCTACAGTATTAAAGCCATTTAATTTAACCCAAGAACAATTCAATGTTCTGCGCATATTGCGTGGAAGCATGCCAAAAAGCATGTGCCAAAAAGACATTCTATGCCGCATGGTGGCTCCTAGTTCAAATGTTACCTTATTAATAAAGAAACTTGTGACCAAGAAACTGGTTCATGTGAGTCAATCTGAAATTGACCGCAGAGAATATGTTATTAATATCACCAAAGCAGGCTTAAATACCCTTTCTGCAATTGACATTGTTTTAGAAAAACTAAAACAAGAGTGGAAACAATTAAGTGAAGCTGAGGCCAAACAACTGAACAAATTGTTGGATAAACTTAGACAATAAAAAAATTTACCATAATAGTTGTATATATAAGTAATGAATAAAAATATAATCAGCATACATAAAGCACCAAACAGCCGCAGCATGGGACCACATGTAAAACAGGTTATCCCAAGTGCTTTGGAGCATGCCGACCCATTTGTATTTCTCGATCATTTTGGCCCTATGGTTAAACAAGTTGGCGAGCAAGGTGTTCCTCCCCATCCGCATGCAGGGATTGCTACAGTAACGTATTTATTTGAAGGCCGCAACCGCCATCAAGACAGCTATGGACACGATGCCATAATAGAAGCTGGCGACATTGCATGGATGCAAGCAGGCAAAGGTATTATACACTCAGAAGGCATGAATGAAAACCAAACCGAACCTATGCAAATGCACGGTTTGCAATTTTGGATTTCCTTGCCTTCAAAAGACAAATTTATTGAGCCACAATTCTACCACTACCCTTCTGCTACATTGCCAAGTTTCGAAGAACAAGGTGCTAAATTAAAAGTATTATGTGGTTCCTTTTTCGGTCAAACCTCTCCAGTCCAAAGTCTATCGCCAGCCTATATATTGGAAGTAAAAACCAAGGCCAATTCAGAAATTGAAATCCCTATTCCAGAAGGAAATACATGCGGAGTATATTTAATCTCTGGCTCAATAAGCAGCGATGGAACACCTTTTAATGTGGGAGAAATTGCAGGATTTACCGAAACTGGAAACAACATACACATTGAATCAAATACCGAAAGCCATTTTATAGTATTGGGCGGTCAGGCGCTCAATGAACCAATCGTAGCTTATGCATCATTTGTCATGAACAGCAAGGAGCAAATTATGCAAGTGATACACGATTACCAAGATGGCAAAATGGGACAATTATAAACAAACATTAATTCAAAATATATCATGAAATTAACATTCAAACAAATCATGGGCGCTATTTTATTTGCCGCCCTAAGCTCTGCAGTTATCAATGCAATCATCTTCTTTATTTTTAGAGGACTTGGCATTTTTGATGAAACCGTTATTGACCCAGCATCAAAAGCAACATTAACCATTGTTCCTGTACTTATTTCAAGTATTATTCCGAGCATTATTGCAGGATTGGTATTTTTCTTGTTTGAAAAATACAGCAAAAATGGATTTAAATTCTTCACCATACTGAGTATCATTTTGGTATTATTATCGTTGATGAGTCCATTCAAAATTCCAAATGTCGCTATGGGATTTGTCGTTGGTTTAAACCTTATGCATTTGGTGGTAGCAGGAAACGTATTGTTTTTCCTTAACCGTGCGCGCAAAGCAATCGCCTAATTAAATCAAACCTTAAGTAAAGGGCAGAGAGAATTTTTCTTTCTGCCCTTTTTTATTTTAAAAATAAAAGTATATTTGCAACCAATTAGTTGCATATTAAATGAAAAGAGACCCCTTTCTTGCTATCGCAGATCCCACACGCAGAGCCATTCTGATGCTATTGGCAGTTCAAGCTATGACACCTAATGCTTTAGCAGAGCATTTCGATTCATCGCGTCAAGCAGTATCAAAGCATATAAAGATTTTAAACGAATGTGAACTCTTAAAACAGAAGAAAGAAGGACGAGAGATTTATTACCACTTAAATGGCAAAAAAATGGAAACAATAGAAAAGTGGCTTCAAAAATTCAAAGCATTATGGAGCAAGCGCTTTGATCAATTAGACGAATTATTAATTAAAATAGAAAAGAAATGAAAACAAATTTATTACTTAACTTTAACATCGATAAAGAGAATTTAAAAATCATTATTGATAGAGAATTCAACGCAGAACTTAAGACAGTTTGGGCTGCTTGGACCGAGAGCCAATACTTAGACCAGTGGTGGGCACCTAAACCATGGCAGGCCCGTACCAAAAACATGGATTTTAGTATTGGAGGTCATTGGCTATATGCAATGGTGGGACCAGATGGAACCGAACATTGGGGTAGAACAAACTATATTAAAATCACACCCCTAGAATCATATACTGCAGAAGATGTTTTTTGCGATTCTGAAGGCGTTATTAATACAGATTTCCCAACCTCATTTTTCGATACAGAATTTTCTTACAAGAATGGAATCAGCCTAGTGCATATTGTGGTAACACTTAGCAGCATTGAGCACCTAGAACAATATATTTCTATGGGCTTCAAAGAAGGATTTATTTCCGCTTTGGAAAACCTTGAAACATTATTCGAAAACAAGTAAACTGAGTTTATTGCAATCTTAAAACCTGGAGTATGTACTTCAGGTTTTTTTTGTAAATTTGAATTCTAAAATTATTTAGATGGCATTAAATCCCCGAATAGTTGAAATTGAACAAAAACATTTTCTTGGCATGAGTTTGAAGATGTCATTAATCCAGAACCGAACGGCAGAATTGTGGCGAAGTTTTATGCCAAGAAGAACAGAAATAAAATCAATAAACAACACTGAATTCTATTCCTTACAAGTTTATCCCCTCAATTATTTTGCGGCATTCAATCCCAATAATGAATTTGAAAAATGGGCCTTACAAGAAGTTGACAAAGAACATGAATTGACAGAAGGATTTACCAGCTTCACATTAGAGCCAGGATTGTATGCAGTATTTCATTACAAAGGATTAAGCACCAATACCCAAATATTTCAAGATAT
>JAOASJ010000127.1:1388-99510 GCA_030158725.1 Bacteroidia bacterium | reverse complement strand
CAATGGAAATTCAATTGATGTAAAAAGCAGGCTCAATAGCTTAAGTTGTGAATAGTTAAAATATAATTTAAATTTTATCTTTGCTTTCCTCACATGGCAAAACCACAACACATAAGATACAAATATAAAATTAAATACCCTTGTGTTTTGCTTTCAATGGTATGCCTTCTCCTTTGCAACCCTTTTACGCTGCTAGCCCAAACCAGCAACCCTCTTGTTAATGGGCCTGTCAAGATTTATTATCCAAGTGGGAAATTGCAATTGGAAGGGAATTATAAAGACAGTGTGCCCGATGGGCAGTGGACCCGTTATTCAGATGAACAGCCATTTAATTTCATTACCACTTTAAACTACAAGAACGGGCAATTGCATGGACCATACTCGGATGAGTTGGGGAATGGAACTAAAGTCTTTACTGGCAACTATCTAAACAATATGAAAAATGGCACTTGGAATCATTTTGCCTACGATGGAAGCTTGTTGAGCTTTGCCAATTACCGCAACGATACACTCGATGGTCCATTTAAAGAAGAGCGAGTGAGTGGTTCGTATAAAAATGGACTCTACCATGGAGAAGTAATATTTTTACCCTATGAAGATGAAGGGCCGTGTAAAAAAGTTATAGGCCATTATCAAAATGGTCGCCGTCATGGACTTTGGACATATATTAGCTACCACCAATACCGCAGTACTTTATATTTCTTAAACGATACCGCCAATGGGCCTTACAATAAATACCTACTTGCTTCAGAAAATTACTCAGACACCCTAATAGAATCAGGTACCTACAAAAACAATCAACTAGACGGCGTATATACCACTTATGGTTTTAACCATTACAGCCCCAAGTTCAGAATCTTAGAATATAAAAGTGTAGTGAAATATAAGAATGGCGTGCAATTTGGTCCCACTGTTCAATACTACCCCAACGACAGCTTAATGGAAATGCGTTCCTACGACCCTAAAACATTGGTCAGCCTGCATTGTAAATGGTATAAACATGGAAAAATAATTGAATATGTTTTAAACCGCGACTATTTTGATTCTGGTTTTACCTGCCATGCCAACGGACAACGAAAATCTGCTTTTCTCAATGGAAAAGGCCTTAACAACCGCTACCACAAACTATATAATGATTCAGGAATTCTGTACTCGTTTGACAGTTTTTACTACATTGGAAAACTTAGATATTTCGACCACTACAATTACAAGTATGGTCAAGTGGTAAATGAATCCCATTTGATAAACGATAAAAGAAATGGCCGCTGGTATGACAAAGAAAACCAATATGAATGGATCTATAAAAACAATGTGGCAGTGTCTAAAAAAGGCAATTTAAGCTACTTGAATTTTGAACTGGATTGGGTTGAATATTTTGATAATATGGATGGTGGCGATGAAAATGATATAGGTTCTGAAAACATTTGGGGACCTCCAACTCCAATTGTTTATTTGTACAAACAGGAGTTCAACAAACCCATGTTTAGGGAAGAAAAATACCATTTATATTCAGACAGCAATGCCCGCAAAAATTTGGTAAGAGATATACTCATAAATGACACCTTGCATATGCATGGTGAGGTAATATATTCCGTTTATCAAAGTAGTTCAGGAGAACTAAGCGAACAAAAATTGATTAAGGGATTACACCCCTATTACGATTTACAAATCTTGAGCCGCCTGATGTTCAAAGGATCAAGTGGATATATGCTGATTCCTGGTCGGAGAACCTATGTTTTCCGCTTTTAGCAATCAACCTTACTCACTCTGTTTTGGTGTCTTCCACCTTCAAACTCGGCGTTTAAGTAGGCGTCTACTATTTCTTTTGCGGTTTGCTCAGAAATAAAACGGGCAGGCAAACACAAAATATTGGCATTGTTGTGTTGACGGGCCAAAGCACCTAGCTCAGGCAACCAACACAAAGCTGCACGGATACCTTGGTGTTTGTTAGCGGTTAAACAAACCCCATTGCCACTACCGCATATCAATATGCCCAAAGAATTGGCATCATTAAGTACTGCATTGGCCACTGGATGTGCAACATCTGGATAGTCCATAGAATCGGTGTTGTGGGTACCGAAATCTTGCACCGAATAACCTTGCGCTTCTAGGTAAGATTTGATGCTTGCTTTAAGTTCTACACCAGCGTGGTCAGAACCGATTTGAATATTGATAGATTTATGCATTGTCGCTTTCTTTTTGTTTTTCTACGCGCTTTACAATTACAATACCCAATTCAAACAATGAATACAATGGAACGGTTAAAGTAATTTGACTCACCACATCTGGAGGTGTGGCAATAGCAGCTACTATAAGTATTACCACAAATGAGTGTTTGCGGTATTTCTTTAAAAATTCTGAGGATATAATTCCAATTCTTGCCAAGAAATACATCACGATTGGCAATTCGAAAATCAAGCCTGTTCCCAATACAATCAAACTCAAAAACGAGACGATGCTGGAAACCGTGTATTTGTTTTCAATCATCGAGCTTAAGGTGTAATTGCTTAAGAAATTAACAGAAATAGGGCACAACACAAAGTATCCAAAACACACCCCTGCCATAAATAAGAAGGTAATGTAAAATGTAAATCCTCTGGTTTTAGAACGCTCTCTTAATGTTAAAGCGGGTCTTAAAAATTTCCATAACTGCCAAACCAAATAAGGCATAGAGAGTATAATACCCGTTAGAAAAGCCAATCTAAATGAAATCATAAATTGACCAGACATTTCCAAATTCACCAAAACAATGTTTAAGTTGTTGATGCAAAATTGGTCGTTGCCATACAGGTAATGTGAAAAATCACACAAGAGTCTGTAAGAGATAAAATCATTGCGCAGCGGGCCTAAAATGATTTGATCAAAAATATACTCGATGTAAAAAAATCCAAGAATGGTAAAAAGCGCAACTGAAACCGCACTGCGAAACAAATGCTTGCGCAAGGTTTCGATGTGGTCAAAAAATGACATTTCCTTATCTTCCGAATGTTCCTGTTCCTGGTCTAATGCCATTGCTGCGTGTAATTATACGTATAAAAATAAAGGCTTAAATAACCATACCACCGCAAACATTTAAAGTTTGACCAGTGATATAAGTACTCATATCTGAAGCTAAGAACAAACAAGCATTTGCAACATCGTCGGTAGAACCACCGCGCTTCAACGGAATAGTATCTATCCATTGTTTTTTAACGTCTGCATCTAAACTTGCTGTCATTTCAGTTTCAATAAAACCAGGAGCAATTGCATTGCAACGTACATTTCTACTGCCAAGTTCTTTGGCCATTGATTTTGTAAATCCTATCATACCAGCTTTAGAAGCAGCATAGTTAGATTGTCCAGCATTGCCAGTTAATCCAACAATTGAAGACATATTGATGATACTACCTGCTCTGTTTTTCAAGAAAGTTTTTAAGCAAGCTTTGGTTAAATTGAAAGTCGATTTTAGATTGGTATTGATTACCTCATCCCATTGTTCTTCTGACATACGCATCAACAAAGTATCGCGGGTGATACCGGCGTTGTTAATTAAAACATCAATGCTGCCAAAATCAGCAACAACTTGATCAGCAAGCGCCATAGCCGCATTGTAATCTGAGGCATCGCTTTGATAACCTTTTACTTTTACGCCGTATTTAGCAGACAATTCTTCTTCAAAAGCTTTGGCTTTTTCTACAGAACTGGCAAAAGTGAAGGCAATGTTTGAACCATTTTTAGCAAATACTTCGGCAATTCCTTTTCCGATTCCTCTGCTTGCACCTGTAATCAGTGATGTTTTTCCTTTTAACATATACAATTTGATTTAGGGGCGAAATTAAATAAAATTATTGGGTATTTGAAGGCAAAGTAACAGAGAATTACTTTTGTTATAAGACCAATTTCATGGCGAAATGTCTGATACCTGCCTCGTCGAATTCTGGTCCGTAGGCTACAAAACCAAATTTCTCATAAAACGGAATGGCATGTATTTGCGCGTGCATCATTACTTTTTCAGCGTAAGGCAAGTCGGCCACCACCGCTTTTACCAAGGCTGCGCCCACCCCTGTTTTTCTGAATTTTGCATCTACTGCAAAACGCTCCAATTTGATAATGCCTTTTTCTTTAAAACGCCAACGAGCAGTGCCACAAGCCACGCCATCTACTAAGGCTAAAAAGTGGGTACATTGATGGTCATCGTCGTCGTATTCTTCGCTCGAATCAACCATCTGTTCTATAACAAAGACGCGGTGTCTCACGGCAAATGCCTTTTCTAGATCTTCTTTATTTGTTATTTTATGTACGCTTAGCATTTTTCTTGATTTTGATTTTAAAGTATTTCCAACTTGAAAAATAAGGCCTGTGTTTCAAATAGTCCATATTCCGTTCTTGGTCGTAAGCCTCCATTTCGAAACTAATGTTTCGATAGGCAATTTCGTGTTTGAATTTACACTTAAACATGCCCACCCAATATTCAATAAAATACCAAATATAAAATGGAAGGATTAACAACTCGATTTGTTGCCTGTGGTGGATTTTTTCGTGGTTGCGTATTACCGCATTCTCACTGGTCTTTTTGTCCTTGTATATCACAAAAGGCCATAAAGCCATGGCCAATACATTCTTATTGTTTAGGGTTAAAATAGAGAGTAATAATTGACTAACTATACGCATTAACCGTTGCCGTTGTTTTGCTCCGCTTCTTTGCGTTTGCGCTCTTCTTCCTCTCTGCGCTTGCGGCGTTCTTCGCGTTCTTTCTCTATCATGAGTTGAAGCTTTTCGTCTTCAGTCAATTCTTTTTCTGGTAAACCATTTTTGCCATTAAGCTCTATTTGCTTTTTCACAATAGAATCTTTCAAGATTAAGATTTGTTTTTTCAAACTGTCTATTTCACTTTGATAAACCACTTGATTGGCTTTTAATATGGTAATTTCGTTTGTCGCACGGTCTAAAGCTTTGGTTAAGTCTTTGGTCTCCATAAACAAACTGTTGTTTTCTTCGTTCAACGCTTTATTGGTTTTTTCCAAGGCATCCAAACTGGCTTTTTGGTTGCTCACCATATTGGTTAAGTTGATTACAATGTCGCCATCGTTGCCTTTCTCCACCCCTGTTTTGAAATCGTTTAAGGCTTTAATCTCTTCTTCCATGCCCACAACCTTAATTTGTAAGTCGTTGTTTTCTTCTTCCAAGACAGCCACTTTAGCCAACAAACGGTTTCTTAAATTATTGGCCGCGGTGTCGCTACCTGCTTTTCCAAAACCACCTGATTCACAAAGTTTCAATTTGGTTTTGTAATCGTCAATGTCCTTGTCTCTTTTGTTGATTTGCTCCTTTAACTTTAAAATGATTTGGGTAAAAGCTTGCTCCTCTCCTTTTGCATCTTTAATTTCTAGGTTCAACAATTCGGTTTTGTCTTCGCCCAATACTTTTAAAAAGTCAAACTTAACTTTGCTGTCTGGTCCTACGTATATACCAATCTTGCCTTTGTTCAATTCAATATCGGTAAAGGTTTGAACAAAAATGCCATTGATGTAAAGGTCGTATACTTTATCGTAGGTTTTAATGGTGATTTGGTTTTCGGTTTTGGTTATGGCATCACTTGCTTTTTGCCAACCTTCGCCGCTTGCATTGAGGGGAACTTGTTTGTCTTTATAAACGCGCACCACACGGTACTGTTTCTTTTGGTTGATTTCCACCAACAAACCGCCACCGGTTTCAGAATTGGCCATTAACAAAATACCTGCACTTTGTTTGCCGTTGCTGTGATCGGCAAATACAAGACCAGCTTCAACTTGAAAGGCTGAATATTCTTCTGATTTGTTAGGGAATAAATAATACCCAGACTTTTTTGATTTGCGGTACAATTCAAAAAATCCATTTTGGGCGATAAAAAGATTGTCGGCATTGAAGGTGCTGTTCCAATTTTTATCTGCTTGATCAAATTGATCGTTGAGCAATAATTTAGTAAAATCTTTGTTGACCTGTTGAGCCTGCGCAAAAAATCCGCAACTAAGCACCCAAATTACAATTAATTTCTTCATCTTTGCATTGGCCATTAAAAAGGCAAAATTAATACAAATTACGTAAATGAGACCTTGTTTTCGATATTTATTCCCATTACTCTGTGTTTTTCTATTAAATGCGTGTTCTAACGACATTGACGTACTTGCAAATTACGAAGAAAATGCTTCGGTCTATTGCTTATTAGACCCTAATCAAACTTGGCAATTCATAAAAATCAATAAAGTTTTTGTGAATCCAAATGCCAAAGCAAGCGACGTGGCTAAGATTGCCGATTCCTTGTATTTTGATTCCATTAAACCTGAAATTGTAGAATTGGAAACTGGCAGAAGAATTCCATTGCAAAAAGCAAATATTGCTTTAAAAGACAGCGGTTACTTTGCCAATTCGCCAAACTATATTTACGTCACCAACCAAAGAATTTACAATACTTACACATATCAGTTTGAAATGACCCTGCCAAGTTCTGGCAAAAAGGTTATAGCCAAAACCAATATTGTAAACACCCCTTTTGTGGCTTATCCTGTATCACCGGCACAAAGAATTATTTCTATTCAAACCACCAGCACCATACAGATTCAATTTCAAGCACCAAAAAAAGGAAAGATTTACGATGCCTATTTCCATTTCAACTACACAGAAATAGACAAAGCAGACACCAGTATTAAAACCGATAAAACCATTGCTTGGAAAATCTTAAGAAGCTATAGAAGCATTAGTGATTTTGGAAATGAATTTGTTTTCCAAAGAGTTTCAGGCATTATGTTTTACGACCAATTGTTGGGCAATATTCCTGTGAATCCAAACGTCATCCGCAAATTCAGACCTTGTGCTTTCGAATTGGTGAGTGGCAATTTGGAACTTGACAATTACATACAAGCTTCTACGCCATCTATTGGCATTGTACAAAAGCAAAGTGAATACACCAATGTTAGCAATGGCATAGGCATTTTCGCGTCGCGCAATACCTATTACATAGATGAGGTGTCTTTGTCTGAAACCACTAAAAATGTAATTGTTGGTACTTTTGAATACAAAGTACTGGGCTTTGTAAAATAAGTCAACACCCTTTCACTCCACACAACAAGAAGTATCCGCTTAAGAAGTCTTTGTTTTAGGACTTTTTGACATACTTTGTGTCATAAATTTCTTCTATACTAGACAAAAATCACATGTTTGTCAGTTTTTACGCTGTGGCACTAGGTTTGAAAACAAAGAGTTATTACTAAACAGTAAATAACATTTTTATGAGCAAAATAATTGGAATAGATTTAGGTACAACCAACAGTTGTGTATCTGTAATGGAAGGCAATGAGCCAGTTGTTATCGCGAACAGCGAGGGCAAACGCACAACTCCATCTGTAGTAGGTTTTATGAAAGATGGCGAAAGAAAAATTGGTGACCCTGCAAAACGTCAGGCCATTACCAACCCAAAAAACACCATTTTCTCTATTAAGAGATTTATGGGAAACTCCTTCGACCAAGTAACAATGGAAGCTGGTAGAGTTCCGTATGAAGTGGTAAAAGGCGACAACAATACGCCAAGAGTAAAAATTGACGATAGATTATACACCCCACAAGAAATCAGTGCAATGATTCTTCAAAAAATGAAGAAAACTGCTGAAGACTATTTGGGAACTGAAGTTAAAGAAGCGGTTATCACAGTACCTGCTTATTTTAACGATGCACAAAGACAAGCAACAAAAGAGGCTGGTGAAATTGCAGGACTAAACGTTCGCAGAATCATCAACGAGCCAACTGCTGCTGCCTTGGCTTATGGCATGGATAAAAAGAATACAGAAATGAAAATTGTTGTGTTCGACTGTGGTGGTGGAACCCACGACGTATCTGTATTGGAATTAGGTGATGGTGTGTTTGAAGTTAAATCAACCGACGGTGATACCCACTTAGGTGGTGATGACTTTGACCAAGAAATCATCGAATGGTTGGTTCAAGAATTCAAAGATGAAAACGGTGGTTTAGATTTAAGCAAAGACCCAATGGCTCTTCAAAGATTGAAAGAGGCTGCTGAAAAAGCAAAAATCGAATTGTCGAGCACCAACAATACCGAAATCAACTTGCCATACATTATGCCAGTTGACGGTATTCCTAAACACTTAGTGCGTACATTAAGCAAAGCAAAATTTGAACAACTGGTAGATTCATTGGTACAAAGAACCATTGATCCTTGCCGTTCAGCACTTAAAAATGCTGGCTTAAGCACCAGTGATATTGACGAAGTAATTCTAGTAGGTGGTAGCACCCGTATCCCAGCAGTTCAAGCTGCAGTAGAAAAATTCTTTGGAAAAGCGCCTAACAAAGGTGTTAACCCAGATGAAGTAGTTGCTGTAGGTGCTGCAATTCAAGGTGGTGTGTTAACCGGTGAAGTAAAAGATGTCTTGTTGTTAGATGTTACTCCTTTGAGCTTAGGTATCGAAACCTACGGTGGTGTAATGACCAAATTGATTGAATCTAATACCACCATCCCTACCAAGAAAAGTGAAACATTTAGTACGGCTGCCGACAACCAACCGAGCGTTCAATTGCACGTGTTACAAGGCGAGCGTCCTTTGGCAAAAGACAACAGAACCATTGGTATGTTTAACTTAGATGGTATCCCGCCTGCACAAAGAGGTGTTCCTCAAATTGAAGTTACGTTTGACATTGATGCCAACGGTATCTTAAACGTAAGTGCTAAAGACAAAGGAACTGGAAAAGAACAAAAAATCAGAATTGAAAGTTCAAGCGGATTAAGCAAAGAAGAAATCGAAAAAATGAAGCAAGAAGCGGAAGCCAATGCTGAAAGCGATAAAAGAGCAAAAGAAGAAATCGAAAAATTAAATGCTGCAGATACTCTAGTGTTCACTTCAGAAAAAAATCTGAAAGAATACGGCGAGAAATTGCCAGCAGATAAAAAACAAGCGATTGAAGATGCTTTGGCGCAATTAAAAACTGCACATCAAAATAAAGATGTTGCTGCTTGTGATGCTGCTTCTGAAACTTTAAACAAAGCATGGGAAGCTGCAAGCCAAGACATTTACAATGCTCAACAAGCTGCTGGCCAAACTGAAGGTGCCCCTAACAACGAGGGTGCTAACAATGCAGGCGGTGCTGATGTTGAAGATGTATCTTTCGAAGAAGTTAAATAATTATAATATACTCAATAAAAAACCCTCCTAATCAGAGGGTTTTTTTATGTGCTATAAAACCAAAAAAGCCTATCTGAGATAGGCTTTTTTGGTTTGTGTATTTTACTTTTAGTTTTTAATATCTTAAAGCTTTCAAGTTTTAATCCATTAAACTATGATGCAAATATGGTGGGGAGTATTGTCATAATTTCCGTAAATTTATAAAAGGGGCTTTTCAGTATATCAAAACAGCAGAAGAATTCACTTAAGACTTTTTATGCCTCTTATAAAAAATCATTGTATTTAAAAATGATGGAGAATACTAAAAATAATGACATATTTGCTAGGTGAGAAAACTTTTAAACTTTTCGATTTTCTTCATTCTGACCCTGAGTAGTTTAACTGCTCAAGATAAAGTTTTCAAATTTTTCAACTTAAAGGATGGGCTTCCTTCCAACAATATTTTTAAAATTCGATTTGACCATAAAGGATTCTTGTGGCTAGCCCACGACAAAGGTATAAGCCGTTATGATGGCAATACGTTTAAAAACTACAACAACCCCAATCAGAAATCAAACGTATACACCGATTTGTATATAGGGCCAGACAATACGGTTTGGATGACCAATTTAGGTTTGCAGGTTTATTATATTCAAAACGATGAAATGAAACTGTTTCGTTCCTTCGATTTAAAATACCCTTCAAATACCTTGCGTATTGTTTTTCTAAGCAATGGCAATATGTTGTTCAATGCCCAAGGAGGCTTGGTGGAAATTAACCCAAAAACCAAAGAAGAACACACAACCTTTTTAGGCATCCCCATTCAAGGCTTTGTGCAAAATGGAGATGCGGTTCATTTCATGAATATTAAGGGCAATTATTTCTACACGTATAAAAATCAAAAATTAGATTCAACAAAACTTAATGGAGAAAATAAGTTTCCTCCAATCTATTACAATGGCTCTGTATTGCTTGGTTCATACAACAACATCAACCAACTACTTAGCTACAGCCTGAAGCAAAAGAAACAGTTAAAACCAATTGATCTTAATTTTAATTACAACTACAGTGAAATTATAGACAACAGCTTGATACTTTTTACCACGGGTAATATTCATAAAGTAAAAATATATGAAGACAGTATAAGCAGTGAAATCATCAACAGCAACCACAGTTTTACCCATTATGCCAAGGACAAAATTGGAAACGAGTGGTTTTCTACACTCAATGAAGGCTTGCTGTTTGTACCGGCAGGTAAACTCAGAAGATTGGGTAATAATATAGAAGATCCATTCTTGCGTTTGGTTCAATTTAATAAAAGCGCCTTTTGCATTACGCAAAGCAATGTCCTTTATAAAATTGATAAAAATAAAATCATTAAAGTTGGTGATTACAACCACTATTTAAATGAGAAGCCAATTATCATGATCAAGAGTTTGCAAAATAAACGCTTGGTTTTGGGCAATAGTAAATTCTTATATTTAGATACAAACCTCAAACAGCACGATTACTTTCCAGAATTGGCTATGAAAGACATCGTGATGGATAAGGGTGAAAATGTTTTTTTAGCCACGTCTAATTCTGTTTATAGACATCAAAATTCCAATTCAACCATTAAACGTTTAACCCAAAACAGAACCTTCATTGGTATGGATGATGTTGTATTTAAATACCCCATCAATGGCCGTTATAATTGTGTCGGATTTGATACCCTAAACACAACATTTTATTTTGGAGGTGTGCCAGGCTTTTTCATGCAGAAAAAGAATGAAGCCATAGTTCAGGTTAAAGACAAGGGAGAACCTATTTATACCACCATTATCGATTACCTTAATCCGTACATAATTGTTGGTACCATTCAATCTGGCATATACATTTTGAGCAATGGTAAAATTGTAAGCCATTTAAATGCAATCAATAGCACCATAGGCAATACCATTATCAAAATTAAACACGATGGAGATTATATTTGGGTGTTAAGTGAGAAAGGTATTCACAGCATCAACACCAAAACTTTTAAAATTTTATCTTATTCTAATATAGGTTCGGTAAACCTAAGAAATTGTACTGATTTTAGTATTAGTGATCAAGAACTGTATTTAATATCTGGGCAAAATTTATATGCAGTGGATTTGAACGAGTTCATTAAATCTATTGCCCCAGTTGAAATGTATTATAGAACCATTCAATGTGGTGAAAGGACTATTTACAATTTTGACAATTTGGTATTTAAACCTTCCGAAAATAGCTTTACCATATCTATCGATGTGCCTGCTGCTTTGGTACTTGGTAACGTTGAATTTGAATACACACTTAACAAGAGTAAATGGTATCTTTTAAACAAAGGCCAAACAGATATTTACCTCAACCAATTAAGTCCCGGAAAATACAAATTAAGCATTCGTCAAAAGGGTTTGAATCAAGTTAAATCAATAGAATTCACCATTGAATCACCTTACTGGACTTCTGTTTGGTTTTACATACTAATCTTAATTTCCTTAGGCCTATTAGCCATAATTATTTACAAATACAGAGTTAGAAGTATTCGTGAAAAAAGTAAATCTGAGATAGAAAAATTCAAGTTGGAAAAAGCTTTACAACAAAACATTTTAAGCAGCATCAAATCGCAGATGAATCCTCATTTTCTGTTTAACGCCTTGAACACCATACAAAGCTATATCTATTTGAACGATAAAAAACAGGCCATTAATTACCTGGGGAAATTCTCTGTTTTAACCCGAAAAATTCTTGACCAATCGAACAACGAGACCATTACTTTAAGTGAAGAACACGAAACATTAGACTTGTATTTGCAGCTCGAAAAAATGCGTTTTGAAGACACCTTTGAATACAATATTTTATTTGAAAACATACCCTTCAAAGACCAATTTAGAGTAATGCCAATGTTGATTCAACCTTATGTAGAAAATGCCATTAAACATGGCTTAATGCACAAGACGAATAAGCGTTATCTTGAAATAAAATTCAAGCACAACGAACTTAAAAACAGCATTGAAGTGCGCATAGAAGATAATGGTGTGGGCCGAAAGAGAGCCAATGAAATAAACGAAAAGCGTACCCAAAAACACAGCTCGTTCTCGAGTGAAGCGAATAAAACACGTTTAGAAATTTTAAACAAAGACACTAAGAACAATATCAGTGTTATCATTATTGATAAAACCGATCAATATGGAAATGCAACAGGAACTTTGGTGCAAATCAATATACCTGTTTTATAAACCAAGAACTTTAAGAGATAAAACGCAAAAAGAAATTCAAAATAAAACACGCAAATTTGTATGGTGATAAATGCGATAATAATTGATGATGAGCCAAGAGCAGTTAAGATGCTTCAAGCCATAATCGATGATACATGTGCGGATGAGGTAAATGTTGTAGCAACTTGCCAAGACCTTCCTGAAGGCGTTAAAGCCATAAAAAAACACAAGCCAAATTTGGTTTTCCTCGACATAGATATGCCAGGATATAGCGGACTGCAAATTCTAGACTTCTTTAATGAAGATGAAATTGATTTTGATATTGTCTTTACAACTGCTTACAACGAATATGCCTTGCAAGCTTTCAGACTGTCAGCCATCGATTATATTCTAAAACCGATACAACCAGAATTGATTCGCGAGGCTGTAAACCGAGTGATTAAAAAACATAACAAAGAAGAAAATATTTTGAAATTCTCTACCCTAAAACAAAATTTAGAGTCAGGTGGACATAAAAAAATTGCTGTTGCTATTGGTCAAACCATCAAGTTTATTGACATCAACGACATTGTGTTAATTAAAGCCGATGGTGCCTATTCAGAAATTATTTTAAACGATGAATCAAAATTTCTTATCAGTAAAAACCTTAAGCATTTTGAAGACCTCTTAAGTTTTTCTGAAGCTTTTATCCGTGTACACAAATCCTATCTTATAAATGCCCAATTTGTTAGTGAATACATTAAAAGTGATGGTGGTTATTTACTCCTAAATGGCAAACACCAAGTGAGCATAACCCACGATAAAGTGGAGCGTTTGCTACAACTTATAAGTTCACGATAATTTAAAAGCCGTATAGGCTTTTCATCTTCTTAAATACATCCGTATTTTCTATGGTTCCAGTGAACAATTCTGAGCCTGGTCCATAGGCGTAAATTGGCACCATAATTCCTGAATGGTGGGTGCTTGAGTAATGGTGCTCAATGGTTTTATTGGTCAAACTGCCAGCATCCAATGACAAGCCTCCTGTTTCATGGTCAGCCGTTACCAATACCAAAGTATTTCCATCCTTTTGTGCAAATTCTAATGCCGCTCTTACCGCATGGTCAAAGTCTATCAATTCGGTAACTGTGTAGTTAAAATCATTGGCGTGCCCTCCCCAATCTATTTGACTTCCCTCTACCATTAAAAAGAAACCTTTCTTATTAGACGATAAGAATTGAATGCCTTGAGAGGTAGCCTGTTTTAACCACAAGCCACGTTCTGCACTTTTAGGTGCATCAATGCTGTCGTTGTAAAACCAAAAGTATTTTTGAATGGCATCTAAACCGATTAAATCTTTTCCCGTATGCACCGTATAATTATCCGCTTTCAATCGGTTCATATCAAAATATGGTTTGCCAGTTCCGGCAACATAGTCAATGCCTTTTGTATAAAAATCATTGGCTATTTCTTTGTGCATTTCACGGTTCTTTTGGTGGCCAAAAAATGAACCCGGAGTAGCGTGGGTAATGCTGCAAGTAGCTATTAGTCCCGTAGACAATCCGTGCGCCTCAGACATTTCTAAAATGGTAGGCAATGAGATAGAATCTTTGCTTAATCCTATGGCCCCATTGTAGGTTTTCTCTCCAGTGCTATACGCTGTAGCACCCGCAGCACTGTCTGTGATATAATTGTTGGCCGACGAGGTTTTTACCAAGCCAATGTTCTTGAACAACTCTAAAGCCAAACCGCCATTCATAAAAGCTGCAGCTGAAATCTGAGCCAAGCCCATGCCGTCGCCTATGAGCAAAATAATATTCAAAGGCTTTTCAATTTTCTGAGCCATGACTTTTGCCCCTGCATGACAATTGGAAAACAAAATGCAAATGGCAATTAAAAAACTTGGATAGGAAAGCGATTTTCTCATCTTACAAATTTGGGTGATTTTTTCGAACTTTAAGGCTTTGTTTTTCAATTTCAGTCTTAATTTTTCAACTTGTTATTTTAAAAAATATGTTCTAAATTTGGGTAACTATGAAAAATTGCCTTGAATGTGAAAAAACCATTAATGGTAGAAGTGATAAGAAATTTTGCAACGACAGCTGCCGTAATTCCTATAACAACAGACAAAACACAGAGTCTAATATCTATGTTAGAAATGTCAATGCTTTGTTGCGAAAGAATAGAAAAATACTTCAAAATCTATTGCCTGAATCGGGCAAAACCAGCATCTCTGAAAAGACCTTAAAAGTTTTAGGATTTAACTTCGAGTACTTTACCCATGTTTATGAAACCAAAAACGGCAATACCTATAAATTCTGCTACGAATTTGGCTACTTAAATATTGACAAAGGGGTTTTGATGTTGGTTAAGAAGTCTTAGTGCTATCCAACCAATTTTTCAATAAGTCGAGTCCATATTCGCTTAGTATTGCTTCGGGGTGAAACTGCATCCCTACTATAGGCCATTGGGTATGCACTATGCCCATACATTCATTGTCTAGGGTTTGTGCATTTTGCAAGAGTCCAGTATTGTCTAAATTTTCTAAAATCAAACTGTGGTAACGGCAGACATTAAATTCACTTGGCAAATTTTTATATATCCCCTCACCATTGTTCTGAATTCGGGAAACCTTGCCATGCATGGGTTCTGCAGCATGGGTTAAATGGGCACCAAAAAATTCACCTAAAGCTTGGTGGCCTAAACAAATACCTAAAATTGGATACGATTGGTAAGTGGCTTCAATAATTGACATTAAATTCCCGGCGTCCTTAGGTCTATTTGGACCAGGAGAAATAACAATTTTATCAAAATTCAATTGGCTTAAATCAGCGGCCTTTATTTCATCATTTTTGAACAAAAGGATATCTTCTCCCAATTGCGCAAAATAATCTGTTAGATTGTACGTAAATGAATCGTAGTTATCAATCAACAGAATCATAATAAAGTCTTAAAAGTTCAAAACCGTTTTAATAGGCTCTGGCATTGTTTTTCTCCATGAAGTAGATAAATGCTCTATTGGTGATTTTGTTTCCACCAGGGGTAGGGAAATCGCCTGTAAAGTACCAATCACCGGTATTGTCAGGGCAAGCAATATGCAAATCTTCTACGGTTTGGAATATAATTTCAACTTCTGGTTCAAAATTCTCAGGAGTAACAATCTCTGCTATCTTTTTAGAAATTTGCTCTGTGGTGAAAAGCTTATACAGGTCAATCACACGGTTGATCATTTCCTCTGATGGCTTATGCATTTCAATCTTACACAGTTCGTAAGTTTCGTTTAATTTGTGTTCAAGATTGTTGTCTTTTAACAATTCCAATAAAGCTCTAAAAGCAACAAAATCTTTCAATCTACTCATGTCTATTCCATAACAATCAGGGAATAAAATTTGAGGAGCACTTGAAACTACTATAATCTTTTTAGGTTTTAAACGGCCCAATATTTTTAAGATACTGGTCTTTAAAGTGGTACCACGAACAATTGAGTCATCAATAATAACCAAGGTATCTTGATTTGGTTCAATAATGCCATAAGTTACATCGTAAGCGTGTCCAACGATGTCTTCTCTATCGGTATCATTGGTAATAAAGGTGCGCATTTTAGCGTCCTTCACCAATATCTTTTCACGTCTAATTCTATAGGTTAGAATTTCTTGAATACGCTCAGGTGTTAAACTGTCTTTTTCAGCCATCAAGACTTCAGAACGGTGAATCTTCAACCAATCATTGATACCATCTATCATTCCGTAAAATGAAGTAGCAGCTGTATTTGGAATATATGCAAATACAGTGTTTTCAATGTTGTAATTCAATTTTTCAAGAACCTTAGGTGCTAAAAGCTTACCTAAATTTTTTCTTTCTCTATAGATGTCAGCATCATTTCCTCTTGAGAAATAAATGCGCTCAAATGAACAAGCTTTTAACGGTTTCGGATCTAGAATTCTAGATTCCTTATATGAACCATCTTTATTGATAATTAAAGCGCAACCTGGTGTTACTTCTTTAATGTCTTGGTAAGGGATATTGAAGGCCGTCATGATAGCTGGACGCTCACTTGCTACCACCAACAATTCATCGTTTGCATACCAAAAACTTGGTCTGATACCATTCGGATCGCGCACCACAAAAGAAGCGCCATGCCCAATCATACCAACCATATTATAACCACCATCGGTGCGTTTAAACGCATTTCTTAAAATATTTTCAACCGATAAATTGTCTTTTATTTTCTCGGTGATTTCAAAATTAGAGTAGCCTTCTTGTTTGTAAATTTTAAACAATCTTTCATTTTCTTCATCCAAGAAATGTCCGATTTTTTCAAGCATGGTTACGTTGTCACTAATTTCTTTAGGCTGTTGACCCAATTCAATTAGTTGGGTAAATAACTCATCGACATTGGTTAAGTTGTAGTTACCGGCCAAAACCAAGTTTCTACACATCCAATTGTTTTGTCTTAAGAATGGATGTAAATTTTCTAAACTATTGCCACCGTGGGTTCCGTATCTTAAATGACCCAACAACAATTCACCTGCATACGGAAAGTGTTCTTTCAAATACAAACCATTTTTCAAATTGTCTTGGTCCAATTCTGAAAGTGATAAATTCACATCTTCAAAAATATCAGCAACTGGATTTTTAGAATTTGAACGTTTGCGGGCAATGTAACGTTGACCAAATTGGGGATCTAATTTAATAACCCCAATACCTGCTCCATCTTGCCCCCTGTTAATTTGCTTTGCCATTAGCAATTGCAATTTTTTCAGGCCGTAAAATGGCGTTCCATATTTTTCGTTAAAATACTCTAGGGGTTTTAGAAGCCTTATGAATGCGACACCGCATTCGTGCTTTATGGCATCACTCATGATTTAAAATTGACTGCAAAGTTACGAAATTTAATCCTTATTAAAGGTTAATCTAGTACAAGAAATTGAGAAAAAAAGTCGGTCCAGATTAAATGTACTTTTCAATTAGCATTTCAGCCAATTTGGGCAACGCTTCTGCCGCAGTGCTTTTAATTAAGCGCAAATTCGATTTACTCAATCCCTCATGTCTATTTGGATCGATTAAAAATATTGGGTTTTTATTGGGAAAATAGTGCAACAATCCAGCTGCTGGATACACTTCCAATGAGGTTCCAACCACAATTAAAATATCCGCATCTACTATAGTTTCAATTGCTTTTTCTATCATGGGCACTTCTTCACCAAACCAAACAATAAATGGCCTTAACAAGTCGCCTGCCTCATTTCGAGTCCCGTATTCACTCGCTTGGTAGCCAATGTCTATGGTTTCATGTTCGCTGTTCACGGGTCTCATTTTGCGCAATTCACCATGTAAATGAAGTATATTGCTTGAACCAGCGCGTTCGTGTAAATCGTCTACATTCTGTGTTACAATATGAACATCAAAATGCCTTTCCAATTCAGCCAAAGCAATATGCCCAAGATTGGGACTAACTTCTGCCAATTGCTTGCGTCTTTGGTTGTAAAAATCGGTAACCAAAACCGGGTTTTTATGCCAAGCCTGTATGCTCGCCACTTCCATAATATCATAACCCTCCCACAAGCCACCAGCATCTCTGAAAGTTTTAATACCACTTTCAGCGCTCATGCCAGCGCCACTTAATACAACAATCTTTTTATTTGATTTTGCCACAACAGGAGAATTAATTCATTCCTAAACCTGAAAATGTTTTGATTTTGCGTTTGAAATGCGCCCATACAATACTGCCTTTGTATACTTCTTGTCCAAAGTATGCTTGATTGCCATTGTGCACCACCCTTTTGCTTTTCCAATATTTATACCTTAAAATAAAATGCCTGTGCGCAGACATGATGGCTTTAAAATCACCCCATTTTCCTTGGCTTAAAAACCTTAGTGCGGCTATATGGTCTAGCAATATTCTAAATGCGATTACAGAAAATAGTTTGTTTGCTGGTAAATTTTTAAGCAACAATATCAATCCATTTCTGAAATTGTAATACGTTTTTCTAGGATTGGTCTTTTGTAAAGTTCCACCTCCCACGTGGTAAACCACGCTTTCTGGGCATATCCAAACTTCATGTCCAGCGTTCTGCAAGCGCCAACACAAATCAATTTCTTCCATGTGGGCGAAAAAATCTTCATCCAAACCCCCAGAACTGTGGTATAAATCTGCTTGAACAAACAATGCAGCACCACTGGCCCAGAAAACTTTCTTGTCGTTGTCGTATTGTTTATGGTCCTTTTCCAAATGCTCAAAAATTCTTCCTCTGCAAAAAGGAAAACCATACTTGTCTATATAACCTCCTGAAGCGCCTGCGTATTCAAAGGTATCTTTTTGATGCCAAGCCAAAAGCTTAGGCTGAATAGCGGCAATTGAAGGATTAGATTCAATAAGATTCAACATCGGTTCTATCCAATGAGGATCAACTTCAACATCGCTGTTTAATAACACATAATAATCGGCTTCTACTTGCTTCAAAGCCCTATTGTAACCTCCTGTAAAACCATAGTTTTTTTCTAAAACGATAATTTTTACAAGTGGGTAATTGTCTTTTACAAATTGCACAGAATCGTCTGTTGAGGCATTGTCTGCCAATACAATTTCAGTATTTGGATAGCTTGTTTTACTAACCGAAGGCAAGAACTTCTCTAGAAATTCTCTGGTGTTAAAATTTAATATGACTACAGCTACCTTCTTAGACATTATTCTTGTTCAGGTGTTTCAGGTGCTGCGGGAAGTTCGTAAGGAACAAAAATAAATTGCGCACCATGGCTGCTTACCAAAAAAATGCAGCATTGAACCAAAGGGTCTTTGTATGCAGTTTTAAATTTATCGACGTTTTTAGGTAGAATTATATTCTTAGAAACCAAATCTTCCAAGGTGCTGGCTTGAATGGTGAAATTAGTTCCTAGTTCATCGCGGTCCAATATTACCTCACCCAATTTAACATCTTCTTGGTGGGCAATAAAAATAGGATACTTGCTATAGCCTTCATTGATAATATCTTCACTTACTTCCTTAATAGAATCTTTGTACAAATTCAAATCAAGTCTCAAAGTGTTGAGATAAGAACGGAGCATATCTTCTGTCATCATATTCTTTGCAAAAGTAAGAATTTCTAGGCGCTTAGTCAACCCATTCCAAAACCTTGGCTCAAGTTGCTTGAATTTGCTTACCTGGGATTCAATTTTTGCTAAAATTTAAAAAATGCTTATCATTGAAAGGTGGATCAAAGACGTTTTTGGATATTGCTTATTTCCCTTCATTTACTCTTTATGGGCAAACAGTTGTTTTGGGAAAACAGCATTTTACAAGACAGCAAGGAATATATCTATGCAGCCGACAATTTATTAAACCACCACACCCTGTATTCTTGGAATCTAAACCATGCCTATAACCCCGATTGGTTAAGCAAAAGGCCTATATTATACCCACTAATTCTCGCTTTTTTTAAAACCATTAGCTTTGGATACAATTTCATATTCTTATTTTTGGTGTATTTGAGCCAAAATGCAGCCAGTCTTTTTAGCTTCTATCTTTGTGTCAAAATATTAAATTTTCTCAAAATAAATATCAATTGGAAGCACGCAAGTTTATTTGCAGCTTTTAGCTTGTCTCAATACATTTATTGCAACACCATCATGAGTGAAACATTTTTGCAGTTGTGCTTGTGTGCCTTGGTATTTATACAAATTTGCAAACCACTCAATTTTAAATGGTCACTTATTTCGGCCTTAATAATCATGTCCGGGTTGGCATTGAAGCCTGTTTTTATGCCCTTTGCTTATGCCTATCCAATCATCTGTTTGTTGAGGTTTTTACCAAAATTTAACCTTAAATACTTCTTACCTAGTTTGCTCCCCATAGTCTTTATTTTTATAACTATATCCTGGAACCAGTCAAGAACAGGCTACAAACAATATTCATCCATCAGCACCATCAATTTGCTCCACTATAACACCTATACCATGTTGATGTACAAATACGGCGAGCACAAGGCAGATTCTATGGTTGATGAGATTCATTTTAAGGGCAATTTACAAGGCACTTATGCTACCAAACAAGAATTCTTAAACACATCGAGTAAGTCGCTTATAAAAGAAAACCTAGGAACCTACATATTTCTTCACCTTCGAGGTATGGCGTTTTGTGTTTTAGATCCTGGCCGCTTTGATTTAAGTCAATTTTTCGGACTAAGTCACGGAAAAAATCTGCTTTATGAAACAAACAAAGACAATGCTTTGATGCGGGTGTTTAAATCAATTTTAAATCCCTTAGGAATAATATTGGTAATACTCTTTATTTTCAATCTATTTAAAACCATAATAATTGCAAAATTCTTGATCAACACAAAGCTACCAATATTCATTAGATTGGCCTTGTTTTGCTTCCCATTTTACATTGTTTTCTTAACAGGCCCAATAGGCGCAAGTAGATTCTTAATGCCTGTAATTCCATTATTATTTACCATGGTATTGTGCATTTCAAATTGGAATGTATTGAGAAAAAACGCTGAGAATTAATTCTTATTTAGCGTTCTCAACTTTATCAAAGTCGATTTGAGAAAACAGCTTAGAACCTAAAACTTCTTTTACAACTTTCAAATGGTTGATGCTATGGGCATCTGTTCCAAGAAAATGATAGTGCCCGTTCTTAATCATCCATTGTGCAAACTTCTTTGCCATAGGTGAGTAATATGAGGCCAATGACATCAAATTAATTTGAAATTTAACACCACTGTCTAATATCCTTTCTGCATCTTCGTAATCGTCTTGCAGATATATATAACGTTCAGGATGCGCCAATACCGGCATATATCCTGCTGTTTTTATTTCGAATAAAAGTTGGTTAAAGAAAACTGGTTTGTTCATAAAAGATGTTTCCACCAAAACATGGTTGCCATGAAAGGTTAAAACATCGCCTTTTGATTTTATCAAATCATAAAAAACTTCATCGATATAGTATTCAGCTGCGAAGTCAATTTTCAAATTCAAATTGTTTTCAGCCAAAGCCAATTCCAATTTATTTTTTTTGTCTTCTATAATGCTTCTATTATTCGGATAATAATCGCTCATTATATGCGGCGTCGCAATTATTCTCTCAAAGCCAAGGTCTATAAAACTCTTAGCCATATCTAGAGAATATTCAATGGACTTCGAGCCATCATCTATACCAAACAAGATGTGGTTGTGCATGTCCCATTTCAAGGGCATGTAATCCAATTTACTGCTGCCGAATAAACGGTCTAAAAAACCCATTATTTCTTTTTAAAAGGAATGAATTTGTGCCACCATTTTGCGTGGTCTTTATCGTCTTCATAATAACCATAGCCATAACCATATCCGTATCCATAACCATAGCCATAACCATATTTATTACCGTAAGTATTCTTCCTGTTCACATCATTGATAACCACAGAAAGGTTGTTGTAATTTTTGCTCTTATAAAGTGCATTTATATTGCCAATAACAGCTTCTTTTGAGTAACCAGAACGAACAACATAAATTGACAAATCGCATCTTCTAAACACAGTACTGGCATCTGTTACCAATCCTATCGGAGGATTATCTGCCATAATCACGTCGTATTCTTGAAAAAGTTGATCTATCAATTCGTCAAATTCCCCTTTCAACAGCAATTCATTTGGATTTGGTGGAATTGGTCCTGCAGGTATGAAGTGCAAATTATTTAAAGTTGATGTTTTAACTGCATCACGCCAGTTATTCATTCCAGACAAAATAGAACTCATACCAATGCTGTTGTCAACGTTAAATCCAACGTGGATTTTTGGTTTGCGCATGTCCAAGTCTAATATCATTACTTTCTTACCAGTTAAGGCTAAAATTGCCGCATAATTGATCGCAAAGAATGTTTTACCTTCACCACTTATGGTTGAGGTAACCCCAATAATTTGCTTCGACTTTTTAGGCAACATAAAATCAGAATTTGTTCTGATTGAACGCAAAGATTCACTAATAGCTGACTTAGGATTTTTGTCAACCACCAAAGTTGAAGCATTCATTTTCTTGGTGTAAGTTGGAATTGAACCTAAGATAGGAGCCATCAAAATATTTTCAATTTGTTGTTGACTGTAAATCACATTCATCAACAAATATTTAATAGCAATAAACACTGATACTGGAAGGACTCCAATCAATAAGAAGAATAACCACACCCTTTGTTTATTTGGAGATATTGGCGTTTCACTTGCATAAGCTTCAGACAAAATGGTAAACTCAGGCACCGTTCCAGCCTTAGAAATCTGATACTCTATTTGTTTTTCTATTAAATCTAAATAGTATTTTTCATACAATGAATTAAAACGTTTTAATCGGTTTAATTCGGTTTCTTTATCCGGCAAGCCCGAGAATTGAGAACTCAATTTTGAAATCTTTGAATTAATTTCTGCTGTTTGCTCAGTGATTATTTTTTTCGATTCATTTACATAACTAAGGAGTTGAGACTTAACAATAGAAATTTCTAATTCCAATTTTCTAAAAGGAAGTGTAACTTCTTTGTTAGAAATCTTTAACATTTCTCTTTGCTTGTAAAGCTCATTTAATTTGTTAATACCATCAGCAACCTGAATTACCGGCGTACCAAAAACCAAAGGAATAATATTGTCTTTACTCGCATCAGATTGTATAAAAGTTAGTATATCCGAATAGTTCTTTGCACCGCGTTTTAACTCTTCTTTTGATTTTTCAAGTTCTTCAACTTGTTTAACAATCTCATTTAATTCAACATTAGGAGAAACAGAACCATTTTGTTTTACAAAAGTCTCTAAGTCATTCTCATAAGACTCCAATTTTCCTGCAGTTTCTTCAATTTGATTTTTGATAAACAACAAGGTTTGTTCGTGTGACTTCTGCTTTTTCTCTAGTGATTGGCGCAAATAAACAGTATCGTAAGCATTTACGATATCTCTTGCCTTTTCTCTGTTGCAGTCAGTAAACCCTATGGCTAAAGTTCTTGCTTCTATACTACTCGCTATAACCGTTAAATTGCTTAACAAATATGAAGTTAATGCATTGTGGCTATTAATTTTGAAAATGAATTCTTTTCCTTCAATGTCTTGGTCGTGGGCGCTACTCCATTGAATGGTAAATTTAAATTGACCCAATTCAATCGGGTCACCTATTTTATAAATTTTTGACTTCTTCTTGTCACCATCCTTTTCATTGAAGTTAAACTCATACTTACTGACAAAAGTTATGGTAAATTCTTTGTCGAATTGGGTGAATTTAGGGTCAGAAAATACTTGAACTTTGAAAGGAGATGCCTTGTATATTTCTGTTGTTAATATATTTCCTTCCGCAAAATACGAAACATTTAAATCAATTAAATTTAGTACTTCCTGAGCCACTCTTTGCGAACGAATAAGTTCAATTTCACCATCTAAATTCTCAACTTGAATGGTTTGAACAGTGGCTATACCAGCATTGCTTGCTTCTTTTTGAACTTCCAAACGAATGGATGAACTTGCTTGATAAACTGGCTTACTATATTTTAAATAATAATGTGCGCCAACACTTGAAAGCAAAATAGAAATTGGAATCCAAAACCAATATTTTTTTAGGATAAGTATCAGTTTCTCACTTGAAAAACCAGCACCTTCGTCCTGAACTACTCTATTGTCTATTTGCCCGCTTTCTGATTCGAAATCTATCATATTTTATTTTGTAAATGAATTTACCAATAAGGACATGGTAATCAACAATTGAATTATATTAAAAATATACATGTTATCACGAACCGCCTCAGTTCCAGGACGTCTTATAGGTTCAATGTAAATGATGTCATCAGGACGCAAATTCACAATGGAATTTTTCATATCACTTATTGTTCTTAAGTTAACTACTGTAACCTCAGGGTTTTTTAAATCTCCGCGAATAATACGAATGTTGTATCCTTTAGATTGATCATTGATTCCACCATAAATGGCTAAAGCTTCTAAAAGATTCATATTGCTGTTAAATGGTATGATTTGTCCGCCTTTACCTCCCAATACCATTATCTTTTTATTGATAACTTTTGAAATCACATAAACACCGTTGTAATAGGTTTCATACTTAACCGATAAGAGACTGTCCAGTTGTGAAGTTTTTAAACCTACAACTGATATCTTTCCCAATAAAGGAAAAAGACACATGCCTGATTCTAATACATCATAGGTTGGTTTATCAACTGCTGTATTATTACCATCACCAAATGATTTGGCGGCTAGTAAATTTCCACCCGGATCTATAATCGATTCCCCTTGATTGGTGTATATTGAATACTGGATTTTGTCACCAACTTTAATTGGATTTTCTACTATTGCTTTTTCATAAGCAGATTTCCAATTAATATCGGTAGGCTCAGCTTTTAAAATAATGTTAGAAGTATAGGTTTTGCAGCTTTGCAGCAACAAACCAACGACTAAAACAATAAAAAGGTATTTGCTATTTTTCATGTTTAATTAAACCTAATAAATAAGTTCCGTAACCACTTTTTGTCAAAGGCTCTGCCACCTTTCTTAGTTGCTCATCATCTATAAATTTCATTCTCCAAGCAACCTCTTCTATACTTCCAATTTTCAAACCTTGTCTTTCTTCAATTACTTGAACAAATTGACCTGCTTGCATCAAACTATTAAACGTACCTGTATCCAACCATGCGGTACCTCTTTCTAATATTCCAACTTTTAATTGGCCTTTCTCCAAGTATACTTTATTGACGTCAGTAATTTCATATTCTCCACGTGGAGAAGGTTTCAAATTCTCAGCAATTTCAACCACTTGGTTGTCGTAAAAATACAAACCAGGAACTGCGTAATTTGATTTGGGATGCAATGGTTTTTCTTCTATGCTTATGGCAACATTGTTTTCATCAAACTCAACAACACCATAACGTTCAGGGTCACTCACATGGTAGGCATAAATTACGCCACCTTCAGGATCGTTATTGCTTTGTAACAATCTTTGTAAAGATGCTCCAAAGAAAATATTGTCACCTAAAATTAAAGCCACCTTATCTTTTCCTATAAATTCTTTACCAATAACAAATGCTTGAGCCAATCCATTTGGAACAGCTTGTTCAGCATAAGAAAATTGACAACCTAATTGTGAACCATCACCCAATAATTTTTGAAAATGTGGCAAATCATGTGGGGTAGAAATAATCAATATTTCTTTAATTCCAGCCATCATTAAGATAGACAATGGGTAATACACCATTGGTTTATCATAAACTGGCATCATTTGCTTACTAACTGCTAAAGTTAATGGGTGCAAACGCGTGCCACTTCCTCCTGCTAATATTATTCCTTTCATGATCTGTTTGAATACATATTTTGATAATAACTTTGGTAAGCCCCGCTGGTAACGTGGTGCAACCATTCCTGATTTGCCAAATACCAATCAACCGTTTTTTCCAATCCTTGTTCAAAGGTAACTGATGGCTTCCAATTTAATTCACTCATTAATTTTGAAGAGTCAATTGCATATCTAAAGTCGTGACCAGCACGGTCTGTTACATAGGTTATCAATTGTTCAGATTCGCCTTCTGTTCTTCCAAGTTTAGAGTCCATTAAACGGCATAAGAACTTAACCAAATCTATGTTCTTCCACTCGTTGTTTCCACCAATATTATACGTATCACCAATCTTACCTTGGTGGAAAATAACATCAATAGCAGCTGCATGGTCTTCTACAAACAACCAATCGCGTACATTCTCTCCCTTGCCATAAACCGGCAATGGTTTCTTTTGCATGATATTGTTAATCATCAATGGTATTAACTTCTCAGGAAAATGGTGAGAACCATAGTTGTTGCTGCAATTTGATATCTTGACTGGCATTCCATAAGTATGCTGATAAGCACGGACAAAATGGTCGCTAGAAGCTTTAGATGCTGAATATGGTGAATTAGGATCGTAAGGTGTTGTTTCTAAAAACTTGCCTTCGTCGCCTAATTGTCCGTATACTTCGTCGGTACTAACATGGTAAAATAATTTACCTTCATAGTTTCCATTCCAAATTCCTTTGGCTGCATTTAACAAATTAACAGTTCCAACAACATTGGTCATTACAAAGTCCATAGGACTGTGAATCGACCTGTCAACGTGCGACTCAGCCGCTAAATGTATTACACCATCAAATTGATGGGTTTCAAATAAATTTCTTATAAATTCTGTGTCTGTAATATCTCCTTTTACGAAGGTATAATTTGCACTGTTTTCAATATCTCTAAGGTTTTCCAAATTGCCCGCATAAGTCAATTTATCTAAATTGAAAATTTGGTCATTGGCATACAGTTTCACAAAACGTCTTACAACGTGTGAACCAATAAAACCTGCGCCTCCTGTGATTAAAAGTTTTCTAGCCATTATTTCAAATCAGATAAAAACATATCAAAAACTATTGTTGCGTTTGGTGGAATAACACCTGGATATCCTTGTGCACCATAGGCCAAAGCTGGAGGAATAATCACTCTAACTTTCATTCCTTTGTTCATTCTAGGCAAAATTTCTTGCCAACCCTTTATCATACCAGCACCTGTTACAGGGACAATGATAGGCTCGAAGCGGTCGAAATTACCATCAAATTTAGTTCCGTCCATCAAATAACCTGCATAGTAAACTGAAGCAGTTTGGTTTAACTGGGCTTTCATTTTCGGATTGCCTTTGTCTATTACTATGTATTTTAATCCTGATGATAAACGAACGGTATCTTTCCCTTTTCCAGAAAATGGTTTGTAAGCAATTGGTTTCTGAACATTTACCAATTCTACATCAAAAATCAATGTTGAATTCGGTGGAATATCACCCATATCTGCAGAACCATAACCCAAAGAAGCAGGAATTATCAAAGTAGCTTTTTCACCTTTTCTTAAAATAGCAAATCCTTCATCCCAGCCCGCTATTACTTCACCTTGGCCAAGTGTAAATGAAAATGTTTGGTCTCTATCTCTAGAACTATCAAACTTTTTTCCATTCAATAAAGTGCCAGTATAATGTGCCTCAACTCTATCTCCTTTAACGGCTTGAACACCTTTAGGATTTTTTTGAGTGATAACATACCTCAAACCTGATTTGCAAGTAATGGTGTCATTTTTTGTTGCCACCTGCGCAGTACTAGGTTTAGCAGCAGGTTTAGATTTCTGAGCAACCATACTTGCCAATACGATAAGAGCGCATAAGGCAGAAGTGCTAATAATAACAGATTTAAATTTCATATAAATTATTGTACGTTCAATATATTAAGTTCGTAAACAAGGGTTGAATATGGTGGTATCATGGCCTCTACTCCCTTGGCCCCAAAGGCAAGATCGTAAGGCAATATAAATGTGGCTTTATCGCCATTTCTCATTCTGATTAACATCTCATACATTCCTATTGGTTGAAACTGGGTTCTACTCACCTTCACGGTTTGTGGTTGTCCTGCAGTGTATGAATTATAAAATTCAGTGCCGTCCATTAATTTTCCTATAAAATGAAATTTAACCACTGAGCCTTCAATAATCTGTTTGGCTGTGTCGGCACCTTTCTGATGGAACTGCATACGAATTCCAGTTAAGGTATCCAATTTTACCACTAAGCCGCTTTTTCTCACGTAATTGTTGATGTTTACAATCTCATCATTCCAACGGGCTAACTTTTCTACATTCACCAAACTATCTACTTGGTACTTGGTTAAGAATTTATCCATTTTAACGGTGAATTTCAAATCTGTTCCAGGTTTTACGTATGAAGGTAGTTCTTCTTGTCTTGTTTTTAAATAAAATGAATCCGCACTAATTAAAAATTGAGCACTATCTCCTTCAGCCATTATAGATAAAGCTTCCATAATATCACCTCCTTTATGGGTAAACTGGGTCAACATTATTCTATCTGGAGTTTTACCAAAAATAGAGTGCACAACAGAATCTTCAGAATTCTCTATGCTGTAATAGCATTGTAAATACTGACCAAGATTAGGAAGGTTTTGTTTCTCACTGCGTTTCAAAAACTTAAATCTTAAACCAGATTCTGTTTTAGAATAGTTGTTACAAGACGCAAAAAACAATGCGGCAATAAGTACTAAAAAAATATTCTTTTTATCCATTCAATTGTCCTTTATATAATTTTAAAGCTGTTTTAAATTCAGCAGCTGTCTCATCTAAACCCACAGCACTGCTTCCACCTGCTGCATGAAAATGTCCGCCACCATTAAAGTGTTGCATAGCAAATACGTTTGCTGCAAAATCACCTTTGCTCCTAAAACTCATTTTCACAATTTTGGTACGGTCGATTATCAATACGGCAAATTTAATACCTTCTATACTCAATCCATAATTTACCAAACCTTCTGTATCACCAGTTACAACGCCATACTTCTTCAATTCTTCTTTTGTAATCGTAATTAAAGCAGTGTTATATTCGTGCAAGACTTCAAGTTTTTCACTGATTGCATAACCAATAAATCTAAGTCTAGATTCAGTAAAACTGTCATAAACTTTATCAAAAATCTCTTCATGTTTAATGCCTTTGTCCATTAAACTAGCGGCTATTCGCATAGTCTCGCTGCTGCAACTGCCAAATCTAAATGAGCCTGTATCAGTAACAATTCCTGTATACAAACATGCCGCTATGTCTTTATCTATTTTGCTGTCTAAGCCATTTGCATGAATAAAACGGTAAACCAATTCACAAGTAGAACTTGCCATATCATCCCAGAAAGTATAATCTTCAAAGCCTTGCGGAAATTGGTGATGGTCAATTACTATCTTCTTGGCATGGCTGTCAGCTACCACATCACCATACTCATTGATACGAGACAAATGGTTGAAGTCTAAACAAAAAATAAAATCTGCCTCATGGGTAAGTGCTTCAGCTTGGGTGGGATTGAACTCATAAACAATGGTTTCATCATCACCTTTCATCCATTTTAAAAAAGATGCGTAATCGGTGGGCGTAATAACAGTGGCATGGTATCCTAATGTTTCCAAGAATAATTTAAGTCCCAAACTTGATCCCATCGCATCTGCATCAGGTTTATAATGCGTTGTGATTACGATTTTAGGATCTTCAACAGATGCAATTGCTTGAAGTATTTCTGGAGCTGAATGTAATACCATTTTGTTTAAGCTTACAAAGATGCTTAAATTATAGTATTTTACATTAAAAGTTTTCGCCTATATGCGTCTAAATCTTCGATAAACTGACAGTTATGTCCTAAATTTAATTCAGTTTTTTAACTGAATCAAGCTATTTTATCCTAGAAAATTCGAATTTTGGATAGCCCTTTTCCCCTTTGTTGTTGTAAAAATCGAGGAATCTTAACTTGTAATAATCGCCATCGGTGTCCTTAATTATATAAGTAATGTGCGAATTCACGGTATAGTTTCCAGCTGCGCCAAAAGCATGCGATTTCCAATCATAACCGATAACATTCCAATCGCTTGAAAAGGTATAATCAGGTATAGAAGCAGCTGTAATTTTATCAAAATTGACTAGAGAATCCCTAGCAACTGATACTTTATTTGGGTTAGACAATACACCTGAGACCCTATATGGGAATGGTTCATTTCCTGGCAAAATACCGTAGAAAAAATGATTGTATCGAGTAAAGACAAGGTCCCAGCCATTTTTATCCGGCTCTTCATTTGAGACTATTTTTCCACCATTCTTAAAGCTGTAATAGGTGAAGTTTCTAGTCTTATCTTTTGGAATTATGAGCGTATCTCCTGATGTTTCGGCATAGTTGGTAATCCTTACAAAGAAGGCGGTATCATTGACATTTAAAACTTGTAGTTTTTTGTATTTATTGACACCATTTTCAGAATTCAATTCAATGACATAAATACCTGGCAAGTAGTCTGGTGCGGCTGACTTATACGTACGCCAATCGCCAATGGCTGATAAGTCTGCTTTGCCTTCAGGAGCATCTCTTAATTCTTTGTTGGTTTTGTAATAATTGGAATCGCTTGCCAACTTTTCAGTTAAGCCATATACCCCAATTTTTCTAGCTTTAATAAGGTTTCCATTGTTTAAAAAGATTCCATAACCAGCATCAGTTGTCTCAAATCGAATGTCCCAATCGGCAGACTGTTTAACTTGAAATGTGTTGGTGCTAATGTCAAAATACATATCCTTTTCATACTCTGTACCAATAAAAACACTGCTTATGGTAGAAGTCCCAATTGGCAGTGTTATGGGATCTTCCTTCTTAAAGCAAGAGCTAAAAAGCACAGATATAAAAATCAATATGAAAGATGAATGTTTCAATTTCATAATTTATAGTTTAGTTGCAAAAACAGCGAACGTCCCACAGAAACCGGCATAGTATTACTACCGGCATTGTGGAATGAATTTGAAATATTGGTTGCTTTTATTGTCGTAACATTCATGATGTTCTTGCAACCAAAAGTCAGATTCAATTTGTATTTAAACATAGGCTTACTTACCGTGAAATCTAAGATATGATAAGCTTGTGAATAGGTGCTTACGATGTTCCTAAGGTTGTCTAAAGCATACCCAAAGGTTCTTCCATTATACTTGTGAAACACTGAAAATGTAGTAGTCTTTAACTTGCCCTTTTTCAAAGTATATGAAGATTGTAACCTCAACTCAGGTGAATACATATACTTGTTCTTTCCGATTAACTCAAAAGCATTGTTGTATATACCGGTATAAGAGCCTCCGACTACCATTCTGAAACCTTTGTAATTGGTGCTGATGTTAAAATTGCTTCCAATCGATTTAAATCTATCGATGTTCTTATAAGTATATTCAATGTTAACAGCATTGGTAGATACCAAAGCTATCTGATTGAAAATTTGATTATAAAAATAACTGTTGTCAAAATAGAATACCAATTTCCTAATCTTCAATTTATACTTCAAAGCTGCATTGTGGTTATCAGACATCTCTGATTTTAAATCCGGATTACCAATAATGTTGTGGTTGTAATCAACAAAATACAAATACAATTCTTTCAAACTTGGCGCTCTAAATCCTCTACCATAAGCATATCTCACAGTTAGGTTCTTTACCCCTGTCCACATCAATTGTATTGAAGGAATAAATGGCGCTGCATAACGGGTGTTGTATGTTGCTCTGAAACCTGGTTTGATGTTTAAAGACTTGATAGGTTTTATCTCGGCACAAGCAAATAGCGCATAATCATCCATTCTACCTCTATCTGCCTCTATTTTGGTTCCAAACGCACTGTTAAAATTAACATCGTAACCCAATTGATAAGCAAACTTATCTTTCTGAGCATTGCTATAAGTTCCTCTGCTCATAAAGTTCAAGAATGAAGTTGAACTATTGGCATCAGGACTTGGTACGATGTCTAAATTATTTGAAGACTGTGTTAAGTCTTTTCTATAGGTTACTTTGTCTCTTTGGTAAAAGCTAAATGATGTTAGCACATTCCAATAGGACTTTTTATTTATTTTTTGTTCTAAGTTTAATGAAGTAATACTTCTGTTGGTTAGATAGTATTCATCATACGCATAAGCTTCCAAATGGTTGATAATCGGTGCGCCCCGATTTTCAATCTTTTCACTGAATAAATCCGTTTTAAAACGAATCTTTAAATTTCCTGATTGTTTGGTAATGCTAAAATTACCGAAAACCTGTTGCTTAGGTTTCCAAAACATTACTCTTGAATTTGGGTCTAAAGCATAACCACCAAAGAAATTGCGGTTAACACTTGCGCCAAAGTCAATGTCATTTACTTTAACAATTGCACCAGCTCCAAAATTGGTTTGCTTGATGCTCTCATAATAAGCATTTGCGAATGCTGTCATTGGCTTAGATGAATCCAACATGATGCGCTTTGAAATCAAATTAATGACTCCACCTAAAGCATCTGTTCCATAAATTACGGAAAGAGGACCCTCAATTATTTCGACACGGTCAATATTGTTTAGGTTCAATTGTCCCAAATCAATGTTGCCATTTTCTCTACCATTAATTGGAATTCCATCCAATAAAATTTTTACGTTTTGTCCGCTGATTCCTTGTAAACTAATAGATGAACCTAAAAGGTTATCATTGCCTATTCGGACATTGTTTTCTTTAGATAAAAGGTCTTTTAAATTGTAGGCCCCTTGTCTTTCTATAGTTGCAGCCGTAATGATGCGCACATTGTGCACTGTATTTGAAGTCGTACTTGGCTTTATATTACCTGTACTAACAACAAATTTATTGATTTCAGTGGTATCCTCATATTGAGCAATAGCAATGCTCTGAACGAGCATTGCTATTGAAAATACGATATGACGAATACTTAATGTCAATTATTCTTTTATAAGTGTTTTCTTAATCAAACCAGCTTCAGTTTGAATCAATACCACGTAAATTCCTGCTGATAAATTAGAAGCATCAACGAAATTCTCTTTGGTGTTAAGCAACATTTGTCCTTGTAAATCCATGATAGAAATAGATTCAATGGCTAGGTCTGCATTAATGCGAACGATACCATTAGATGGATTTGGATATAAACTTACTGACTCAACAACATTGCTGTTTTCTAGACCTAAAGTTGCTTGGTAAAAATTAAAAGTTGTTTTTCCTTTTGAACCACCAGCAAAAGACTTCATAGTCATTTTGTATGTTTGGGTGTCACGGTCAGTGATGAAGTATACAAATGTATCAGTAATAGCATAAGCTGTTCCAGTGAAAGTTTTCCAATCAGAACCAATAGCTGAAATGCTTGGGTTTATTTTAGCTGTTTTATTTGCCAACCAAACCTCATTGCATTTTTTACCTAAGTTTTTAGCAACTTTAACACCAGGATTGCTCAACACACCAGTTACAGAGTATGGAACTTTACTGCCATTAAAATCAATCATTGCTTTGTATTTGGTCCATACCAAATCCCATTTGTCAGTATCAGGCTCTCTATCTAAAATTTGGTTGGTTAATACATTGTAATAAACAAACATGCGGTTTGGATAGTTCTTCTTGTCAACTTTTAAATAAACTGAATCAGTGTTGTCAATGTTTGATATAATGATATGCCACATGGTATCATATGACACTTCTTTAACATTGATTTTTTTGTACCAATTAGCAGATTTGTTGTACAATACATATACATTGCCATTGCTTTCTACATTGTGGTTGTTTGAGTTATAGGTTCCCCATATAAAGTTAAAAGGACCTGCTTTAGGATAACCAGAAGTGAATGCACTTAAATTCCAAGTACTATCTGAATCTAATAATTCAGGTAAAGAATTTAATCCTGTGGTATCTACATTTCTCCAATTGCTAACATTAGCACCGCTCAATTTAACCAATGTGGTACCTGTCATTCCAGCTTGAGGATTTTCACCCAAAACTGAGTTAACACGGATGGCAACACCATTTGCTGGATTGTATGGGAAGTTACTTGCTTGAACAGAAATCGCTAAATGCCAATTGTTGTTTGCAGAGGAAGAAACTAAACCATTTCCAGTCGTTTTTGCCTTTTTTAGACTATAATAAACATCAGTGCCAGAACCAGGTCCCATCGTTACGCTGTCGTTAGCTGGACAATTTTGTCCATAAACGCCTGACAAACTAATACTTAATAAAGCTAATGCGAGTATTTTTTTCATTTTTTAAGATTGATATTTTTGTTGCCGCAAATTTACTTATTTCTAGGGTTCCAATGTTATAAATTTAAATTATTACACTATTATGACATAGCTTGCTATTCCTTGCATTCAAATATGTAACCTACACCTCTTATTGCATTGAAAAATTTAGGATTTTTCGGGTCAACCTCAAAGTACTTTCTAAATGACAATATAAAGTTGTCGATGGTTCTTGTAGAAGGGTAAACAGAGTAACCCCAAACAGTTTGCAAAATCTTCTCTCTGCTTACTACTTCATTTTTGTGATCAATTAATAGTTTTAACAACAATACTTCTTTCTTTGTCAAGTTAAATTCACCATTAATACCCTTGGCTTCATGTTTTTCAAAGTTGATGTGATTCCCTCCGAAATCAAACTCTCTTAAGCCAATATTTGACGCAACTGCATTAGCACCTTTGCGGTTCATTAAATTATTAATTCTCAACTGCAGTTCTTCCAGATTAAAAGGCTTAGTTAAATAATCGTCTGCACCTTTTTTAAGTCCCGCAATTCTATCTTCTACACGGTTTTTCGCGCTTAAAAATAAAATAGGTACTTCTTGATTCTTCAAACGGATATTTTCACAAACATTTAAACCATCAATTCCGGGAATCATAATGTCTAAAATAACCAAATCGAACTGTTCATCTTTAAATTTTTGAACAGCCATGGTTCCATCTTTTACACCGATAACTTTGTTCCCATCCATTTCTAGATTTAATTTAAGTAAATCGTGTAAACTGGATTCATCTTCTACTAGTAAAATTCTTTTGCTCATAATGGTGTTTATTTGAAAGTGATATAAAAAGTAGTGCCTTTTGGCATATTAGCCTCTGCACGTATGTTTGCTCTGTGTGATTTTAAAATTTGCTTCACAAGGAAAAGTCCTAGACCGGTGCCTTTATTCTCTCTAGTATTCTCGTCACCAACCCTGTAGAACTTCATGAAAATAGATTTGTATTCTTTTGGATCTATTCCTTTTCCATTATCTGAAACAGCAACATTTAATTGACCGTCTTCATATATATAGCTTACAGTTATTAAAGAATTACTTCCGGCATACTTAATTGCATTTTGAAACAAATTGCTAAATACCAATTTAAGAGATACTTCATCCCCTAATATTCGTCTTTCTTGCTCATGGAAAATAAATTGTCCCGTGAAATTTGGTTCTGTTAACACCAAATCTGCTGTTTTGTGAATTAACTCTGTCAAATCGATCATTGACATATTGTAGTTATAACTTTTGCCATCTATCCTTGTAGCAAGCAAAACATTGTCCAACAATTCATTTAATCGGTCTGAGTTATTGACGATTTGCTGGATTAAATTGTTCTGAATTTCTGCATCAATTTTTCGATGTTGCAGGGTTTGAGAACTTAATTTAATTGCCGTTAAAGGCGTTTTTAACTCATGGGTAACAGACAATAAAAAATTGTTCTGCATTTTGTTCAGATTTAACAAAGATTCCAATTTCCCAAATACCCACACAACCCCTGATATTACAAGAATTGTAAAGAAAATAACTTCAGAATAAAACGCTCTTTGTTTTTTAATAAAGGTCTTATTAATGGCTTTAAACTCTTCTGGTGCTATATCAATTTTTAATAAATTGTATAAATTGCCATTGCTATCAACTATCGATAAACTGGTCTTAATGTTGTAGCCTTTATTCAAACTTTCATGCAAGGATTGAATTTCCTTTTCATGCTTTTTATAGATGGCATAAGGCGATTCTGTTTCACTACCCTGCAGCTTATCTATGTACTCATTAATTTGATTATGGATTACAAATGAATTTAACTTCAAATTGTTTGACTCCAATTTATATTCCTTTTCTGTATAGCTTATAAATGAATATAACCACCATCCGAAAACAGCAATGATGTATACAATAACAAAAACAAGGAATAGTCTTAACTTCAAAATCAGATTATATTTGTGAACTACAAAATTAAGGCATTTCAAACTTCACAAATGGAAGCAAAATACACTTTACAGCAATTGGCACTCAGAAATGGGCAAGACAAACCGGAAATTTGGGTGGCATATCTTGGAAAAATATACGATGTATCAGAAAGTCGATTATGGCGCAATGGCAAGCATTACGAGCATTGGGCGGGACAAGACCTAAGTGAAGAACTCAAAGATGCACCGCATACTGAAAGCGTGTTTCAGAAATTTAAACAGGTTGGTGTTTTGGTCTAATTATGACAGTATTTTTACATTAAAAAGAAAACGGGTTCCAAATGGAACCCGTTTTTTATTGTCATTTCTTATTAGAAATGCATGTAGGAAATTGTCAATTACAATACTTGCTCTACTGGAGTGTAAGGTAGGTTGAAAGCTTCAGATACACCTTTGTATACCACTTTACCAGCAACTACGTTTAATCCAAGTAATAACTCAGCATTTTGTTTGCAAGCATCTTTCCAGCCTTTGTTTGCCAATTGCACAGCATAAGGAAGTGTTGCGTTGGTTAAAGCCAAAGTTGAAGTATAAGGAACTGCACCTGGCATGTTAGCCACGCAATAGTGAATGATGCCATCAATAACATAAGTAGGATCAGCGTGTGTAGTTGCTTTGGTTGTTTCAAAACATCCACCTTGGTCAACTGCTACGTCTACCAATACTGCACCTTTTTTCATTAACTTCAACATATCTTTGGTGATCAAATGAGGCGCTTTAGCACCTGGGATCAATACACCACCGATAACTAAATCTGCAGTTTTAATTGCTTGTCTGATATTGTAACCATTGCTATACAAAGTTTGCACGTTTGCAGGCATGATGTCATCTAACTGTCTTAATCTTGGAATAGAAATATCCATGATGGTAACTTGAGAACCTAAACCAGCAGCCATTTTAGCCGCTTGAGTTCCAACGATTCCACCACCTAATACTACCACATCAGCAGGTTTAACACCTGGTACGCCACCCAATAGAATACCGCGACCACCCAATGGTTTTTCTAAATATTTAGCACCTTCTTGGATACTCATTCTACCAGCAACTTCACTCATTGGAACCAATAAAGGCAATGAACGGTCAGCTTTCTCAACTGTTTCATAAGCCAAGCAAACTGCTCCGCTTTCGATCATAGCATTGGTTAAAGGTTGGTGAGATGCAAAGTGGAAATATGTAAATAACAATTGATCCTTCTTAATCAATTTGTATTCGCTTTCAATTGGCTCTTTTACTTTAACAATCATATCAGCAATTGCGTATACCTCTTCAATTGTTGGTAATAATTGAGCACCTGCTTCAACGTATTCCTCATTAGAAAATCCGCTTCCTTCTCCTGCTGTATCTTGTACATACACTGTATGTCCATGTCTTACAAATTCACTAACACCTGCTGGGGTAACCGCAACACGGTTTTCGTTATTTTTAATTTCTTTTGGAACTCCTATGATCATATTTTTATTTATTTTAAAAAAGTGGTGCAAAAATAGTTAATTCCATTAGTATAGAAAAAAAATGTTTGAATTTAAGGCAAATCTTAGCCCTTTAAATGATCAGAATCATTCCCTAACATAAGAATAAGATGTGCATATTCAAAAAAAATCCTACATTTGCCCGTAAATGATCATAGGAACTGTAAAAGAGACCAAAGCCTCTGAAAATCGCGTCGCTTTGAGTCCCGAAGTAGTAAAAAACCTAATAAAACAAGGATTTGAATGTTGCATCGAAACTGGTGCAGGAGTTGCCTCAAATTTCTCTGATGCTGCCTACGAAACAGCAGGTGCTAAAATTGCACAAAACGCTAAAGATGTTTGCAGTCAATCTGATGTTTTAGTAAAAGTAAATGCTCCATCTAACGATGAAATCCCAAACCTTAAAGAAGGTTCAGCATTAATTTCTTTTATTTACCATTTAAACAACGCTGACTTAATTAGCGCATTAAATGCCAAGAAAATAACCGTGTTCTCTATGGATGCTATTCCACGTATTTCTAGAGCACAAAGCATGGATGCATTAAGCTCTCAGGCGAACCTTGCTGGTTACAAAGCAGTTATTTTAGGTGCTAACCATTCGGCAAGAATTTTCCCAATGTTAATGACTGCAGCTGGTACTATTACACCTTCTAAAGTATTGATTTTTGGTGCTGGTGTTGCAGGCCTACAAGCCATTGGAACTGCAAAACGTCTGGGTGCTGTTGTTGAGGTAACAGATATCAGACCAGAAACAAAAGAACAAGTTGAATCTTTAGGTGGCAAGTTTATCAGTTTTGATACTGGTGAAGTTAAAATCGAAGGTGGATATGTAAAAGAAACCAGCGAAGATACCCTTAAAAAACAAAGAGAAATCTTAGGCAAACACTTAGCTGCTGCCGATATCGCTATCACTACTGCCCTAATCCCGGGCAAAAAAGCGCCAATATTAATTACTGAAGACATGGTTAAAACCATGAAACTAGGCAGTGTTATAGTTGATATGGCTGTTGAACAAGGCGGAAACTGTGAAATTAGTGAAGCAGGAAAAGTAGTTGTTAAGCATGGGGTTAAAATTGTGGGTGAAGTTAATTTGCCTTCACAATTGTCTCAAAATGCCAGTGAGAGTTACTCTAAAAATATTTACGCTTTCCTTACCCACTTAGCGACTAAAGATGGTTTCAAATGGGAAATGGAAGAAGAAATAACCAAAGGTACTTTAATCTGCAAAGAAGGAAATTTACTAAAATAAACAATACGAATAATTTAAAATGGAAGCCATATTAACCTTTATCTCCAACAACCAATTAATGATCTATATGGTCATTCTTATGATTTTTGTTGGAATTGAATTGATTGAAAAAGTACCATCTGTACTTCACACCCCATTAATGAGTGGTGCCAACGCCATCCACGGGGTTGTAATTATAGGTGCTATTATTATAATGGGACAAGCTGAAAGTATTTTCGCTATCGTTCTTGGATTTATCGCCGTTGTATTAGGTACACTGAATGTAGTTGGTGGTTTTGTTGTAACCGACAGAATGTTGGATATGTTTAAAAAGAAAAAGAAATGAAACAGTCAATTTTAGATATTATATACATGATCGGTGCCGTAAGTTTCATTTTCGGCATAAAAATGTTGGGTAATCCTGAAAAAGCAAAAAAGGGAAATCTAGTTGCTGCTTTTGGTATGGGAATCGCCATTTTCGGTACCATATTTTTATATGAAAACAATGGCAAACCTTTAAACAATTACGCTTGGATATTCGGTGGTTTGATAGTTGGTTCAGTCATTGGAACCATGATGGCCAAAAAAGTAAAAATGACCGGCATGCCTCAAATGGTGTCTTTCTTCAATGGAATGGGTGGTGCTTGCGCAGCATTAATATCCTTGGTAGAATTTGACCACTTATCTCATGAAGGTGACTTCACCCAAGCTCCAGTATTAAAATTAATCATCATTTTCTTAGGTCTTATTATTGGTTCTATCTCATTTGCAGGTAGTATGATAGCCTTCGGAAAATTGGATGAAAAGATAAAAGACAAAACACTTCCACTTCAACAAGTAATAAATATTGGTTTAATGGTTGTGCTATTAGGTATAGCATTCGCGGCTTCATTTGGTTTGATTACCAATCCGATGGTTTTATATCTGTTGTTGGTATTGTCATTGATATACGGTGTATTATTCGTAATGCCTATTGGTGGTGCAGATATGCCAGTTGTAATTTCATTACTAAACTCGTTTACTGGAGTTGCTGCCGCTATGGGTGGTTTCTTATACGACAACAAGGTAATGTTGTTCGGTGGTATCTTAGTTGGTAGCGCTGGTACATTATTAACGGTTGTAATGTGTAAAGCTATGAACAGATCACTAACCAATGTATTGATTGGGAATTTTGGTGGTGGATCTGCCGCTGCAGGTGAAGGCAAAGCTATTACAGGAAGCATTAAAGAAATTAACAAAACCGACGCTGCTGTTCTAATGAAATACAGCAAGAAAGTTGTTATTGTTCCAGGCTATGGTTTAGCTGTTGCTCAAGCTCAGCACGTTTGTCATGAACTAGAACAAGTTTTAGAAGACGAAGGTGTTGAAGTTAAATATGCCATTCACCCAGTTGCTGGTCGTATGCCAGGTCACATGAACGTATTGCTTGCTGAAAGTAATGTTAGCTATGACAAATTAATTGAAATGGACGACATCAACCCAGAATTTAAAACCACTGATGTTGTGCTTATTGTTGGTGCAAATGACGTTGTTAACCCAGCTGCTAAAAACGACCCTAGTTCTCCTATATATGGAATGCCAATTTTAGAAGTAGAAGATGCTGCTCATACTATTGTTATGAAACGTAGTATGAAAGCTGGTTATGCTGGAATTGAAAACGAATTGTTTTACAGCAGTAAAAACAGCATGTTGTTTGGTGATGCAAAGAAAACATTAACCGACTTGGTTACTGAACTTAAGAGTTTATAATTCTCAAATTATTTTATATAAAGGCTGTTACTTAGTAGCAGCCTTTTTTATTTCCAAAGTTTAATTATAAGTAAGACAAGTACTTACTAAAGTTTAAAAAAAACTTTAATATTTTAGTTGTTTTTGAAATTTACGAAGTCTATCTTTGCTTTCCACAACATATAAACAAGTTATATTCAGTTTTTCTACAATTCATTTGTTAATAATGTTTAATTGTAAATCTCTTTTAATAAGCTAAATATAAAAAAATCAATGTGTTGAAATACGAATTAATAAACTATTGTAATATAAAATAATGTAAAAGTTTATTCTAATAAGGCTGTTAATAAAGTAAATAAACAGTGTTAATAAGAAACAGTTTTGCATAACTAAACACTAATATACTAAACTTTAAAACACAAATTTAAATTTTAACTAAACGAAAGTTTAGTGCGCATGATAAAGGTTAATTTACGACATATAAAGTATTATCTAATTTTAATAGGTTTACTCCTATCTATAAAAACCTATGCGTGTCAAATTACCCCTTCTTTTACATTTACTACTTCTCATACCTGCGGCCTTCCAACAATTGTAAGTGCCACAAATACCTCTACGGGCAATAAAAATTCAAGCGCTAAATATTGGTGGAAAGTCAATGGTGTTAAATACAATGACACCATCATTGGAAAAGCAAGTGCTACCTTGTTTCTTAAAACGATTGGCGTAAACACAGTCCGCTTGTTTGTTAAAGATTCCGCTGGTTGCATTGACTCCACAAACAGCAATATTACAGTTACCTCCAACGCAAAATCGATACTAGACCAAAATCAAAACTACACCTTTACCCCTTTGTTTATGAATTGCCTTCAATTCATTTATGATCCGGATAGTTTTAGAGTTAACTTACAATCTGCAGACACCCTCAAACAAGCAAGAATATTTTGGGGTGATGGTGCACTAGATACTAGCAGAAACGATGTACTTCCCAATACAATCAAAACGCATTTATATACCCAATTAGGTATATTTAATATCAAAATTGTAACCACCAATGGTTCTTGTATAGATACCGTTTATGGACTGGTTTACAACCAAAGACAGCCTACAGCTGGTATCATTGGGCCTACCTCGGGTAGCAACAGGGGCTGTGTTCCACATACCCTACGCATTATTAATAACTCCTATAATATTTCTAATAACACCAAATTTTTAATCGATTGGGGGAATGGAGATTCTGAAACCAAACCTTATACCGCCTTTAACGATACATTTTTTCATACCTACCGCAAAGGTGTTTGTGCTGGTATAATAAAAATAACAGCAACCAATGTTTGTGGAAGCTCTTTCTCTACTTGGAATCCAATAGACATTAGCGACAAAGACAAAGCATTATGGGCAGTTGCAACTACCTGTAGCCCTAATTCAAATTTTGTGTTTACCAACTTAAGCACGGATCAATATTGTTTGTTCCCCGATGTGAAAGAATACTTTTGGGACTTCGGTGATAGCAGCACCTTTGGCTGGACGTTTAGCAAAGCTTCTCAATCTCATAAATACAAACGAGAAGGCGATTACACCGTTATGCTCATTGCAAAAACGACCTGTGGTAACGATACCTTTAGAAACAAAGTTAAAGTTTACTACAATCCAGTTGCAGGTTTTAAATATACCAGTGACCGTTCATGCAAACCATTGTCGGTTACTGTTACCGATACATCAAAAGGTAGAGGTGTTGTTCGCCAATGGAAAGTTACCGAAGGAAGTACGGTAAGAACTTTTACAGATTCAATTCTGACCTATACATTTACAACTCCTGGAACCCATACCATTCAACTTAGCGTTAGCAACATTTGTGGTACCTCGGTAAAATCTAAAACTTTCGTTTTAACCGATAAACCCAAAGCTTTATTTGCAAACATTAACAGCACCTGCATACCAGTTAATGTCAGTTTTAACAACACAAGTTTTTCATATTTTAACAACCCAACTTATTCATGGAGTTTTGGAGATAGCACGTTTAGCACCCTCAAAAATCCTAGCGCAAAACAATACAACAAACCAGGTTCATATACTGTAAAATTAATTGTCCGCGACAGCTGTGGGGTCGATAGCTTCAGTCAAACATTTACTGCCTATGGGCTTCCAAAAGCTATTTTTACCGCTGACAGCAGCGCATGTACCTTTGACTCGGCTCAATTCATTAACAACTCTTTAAATTCGAATTCTTATACTTGGGATTTTGGCGACAATCAAACTTTAGTAAACAATACTTTAGGCAGTGTTAAACATGTTTATCAAAGCTCTGGAAACTATACCATTACTTTAATTTCAGGTACCTCGAGTGGCTGTAAAGACACTGCAAGTAAATCTATATTTATAAAGCCTGGTGCTAAAGCTTTGTTCGACATCAACCAGTCGTATGCCTGTCAACCTGCCTTGTTTAAATTTACCAATAAATCCATTTATGGCAAAGACTATAAATGGTATGCCAATGGCAATTTGGTTTCTTCAAATCCTACCTTAAATGATAGTTTGGTAAATACTGATTCTACAATTATTTCTATAAAACTAATAGCCAGTAGTTCATCTTCTTGTCAAGACGATTCAATAGTTAAAACATTTTTTACCCCTAAAAACCCAAAGGCAATTATTGGCAATAAAGATTCTGCCTGTGGTTTGCTCACCATTACTTTCAATAACCAATCGACAAACTATTCTAAAAGTTATTGGAACTTTGGCAATGGCGACACTTCAACACTAACAAATCCTAAGGCTAGCTTCCCTTCTGCCGGTAGCAGAGACACCTCTTATACCGTACATTTAAAGGTTAACAACTGGGCATCATGTGTTGATTCAACGCAAACAGTAATTAAATTATTCGCCGGCCCAACTGCTAATTTTTCACTCGATAAAACAAAAGGCTGTGGTCCTCTTTTAATTAATTTCAGCAACGCTTCTAGCACCAACAACAGCCAAAGTAACAATACACTAAAATACACTTGGAACTTTGGGTCAAGCAACACCGATACAGCTACTAATCCTTCATATGTTTTTAATCCGGCTAAAAGTTCAGATAGTTTCTACACCATCAGTTTAAAAGTTAGCAGCATCAATGCCTGTGTTGATACCATTGCCAAAACCATTCAAGTTTACCCCCTACCAAGCATTGTATTTCAACCTGACAAAACAGATGGATGCTCTATACTACCTGTTTCATTTAACAACCTTTCAAGTCCCAATGACACTGGAAATATTCAGATAATGAAATTTGCCTGGAATTCCGGCAACGGACAAAGCAGCACTGCTACACATTTTAGCGCCAATTACACAAGTTCCAATTATGGTGATACCATTTATACCGTTAAGCTTATTGGAGAATCTGAACATGCTTGTGTAGATTCTGCGACAAGCACTATAACTGTCCACCCCAACCCAATTGCAAGTTTTAATGTGAGCAAAACGTCGGCTTGTACGCCATTAAACTTAAGCACAATTAACAATTCTGTTTCAAGAGATAATCAGGCCCTAACTTATGATTGGGACTTTGGAAACACCTTTAAATCGAGCCTAATTAATGATTCCAGTTTATACATTAACAACAGCGACAACAACAGCTCATTTACCATAAAACTTATAGCCATATCAGCTTATAACTGTAAAGATACCACGACCCAGTCTGTCATTATTTACCCTAAACCAAGGGCTAATTTCAATATACCGGGAAGCTCATTCTGTGCCCCTTCTAAAATTCAACTATTAGATTCTTCCATTAATGCATATTCTTACTATTGGGGGCAAGGCGCAAATCAATTTATCGGCAACAAAAACGAATCAATTGTTTTACCTGGTCTTAGATTCTTCGATACCACTTATGTAGTTGCCCACCAAGTGACTTCAATTTACGGATGTCCTAGTGATACTGTTTATAAGCAAGTGGTAATTTACGGTAGACCTTTGGCTGATTTCAAAGTAAGTGCAGACTCCACTTGTAGCAGCGAAAAAATTCAATTGTCTAACACGTCTCTAACGGCATTTAAATTTAATTGGGACTTTGGTGATAACACACAATCAACCCTTGTTAATCCAATTCATAAATTTCCAAACTTGCTGTCAAACAAAGACAGTGCATTTAAGATCAGACTCATAGTTAGTTCTAGTAAATCGTGTAAAGACACAGTAGTTAAACCGATATATTTGGTACACAAACCAAACGACCCAATTAGTATTGACAAAACCAGTGGTTGTACCGATTTAAATGTAAAACTTTACAACCAATCAACGGCATTTAAAACAAGCTATTGGGACCTTGGCGACAACTCTGCCCTACAAAGCACTGATACCGTTTACCATACTTATTTAAATGGCGCGGGCAATACCAATATGATTTATAAAATCAAATTGTATAGACAGCGCTATAACTGTAAAGATTCTAGTTCAAGCTCTGTTCTAGTTTACCCACAACCACTTGCTGATTTTATTTACACCAGAAACAACCCTTGTGATGCAGGTGTGTATCAAATCGTAAACCGTTCGCGCTTCAATACCATTAACGATTGGTATGTAGACAATAAACTTTTCTCTTCAAGTAACAATTTACTTCTTACTTTGCCTGGATTGGTCAATAAAGACACAACGTATACCATTAAATTAATTACCAATAACAATACGTTTTGTGCAGATACCATTGAACAAATTATAAAAGCAAAACGCAAACTTGAAATCAAATTCTTAAACAATCCAAGTGTCATTTGTGAGGATTTGCCTGTAAGTTTTGTAAACCAATCGACAAATGCTGTTAGATACTTTTGGTCCTTTGGCGACGGAGGTATCAGCAACGATGTAAATCCTACCCACGTGTACAACACCTATGGCAACTTTAAAGTGATGCTATATGGATACGATAAAGATGGCTGTATTGACAGCAGCGATGGATTAACCTTCCAAAAAGTATTAGAGAGACCAATAGCCGATTTTTCTTTCTTGCCTGCCTATCCTAAGTTGCCAAATGCATTGGTGAATTTCACAGCCAATCCGACTATTCTAACGGTTAACCAATCAGATTTAAGTTACGAATGGGATTTTGGTGACAGCACCTTTCCTACCAACAATAAAAACCAAATGAATCCTGGGCACACCTATACCAAATCAGGTATTATTACAGTTACGCTTAGGGTGGCCAATCAGCAGTGCATGAACGAAATTAAAAAGAGTTTCTTTATTGAAGATCCCAAGCCTGTTGTAAGTTTTACCCCAGATACTTTGGAAGGCTGTATACCATTTAAAGTTCATTTCAAAAACAACACCATTAACGTTACATCATACCGATGGATTTTTGGCGATGGCAGTCCCGATTCCTATGTAGCCGAACCTACACATATTTTCGTATTGCCTGGAAATTGGGATGTTACTTTGGTTGCTACAGGTACAGGTGGAACAACCACCCTAACTCAAAAATACCTCATAACCACTTACCCAAAACCGATACTCGATTTCTATACCAGCAAACGGTTTATGAGTTTGCCGAATGCCGTATTTAATTTCACCAACAACAGCAATACCGTTAAAAACGATTGGTCATTGATAGACAGTCTAGGTCAAGTTCAACAGCAGTCAAAACTCAGAGATCCTTCTTTCGTTGTTAACCAAACCGCACGCTTTGGGGTACAATTGATTGGCACCAATTCATACGGTTGTGTCGATACCTTATTCAAACCAAATTACATCAGCACCACTGGACCAGGTTATGTTTATGTTCCCAATGCTTTCTCTCCAAATAAAAATGGAAGAAACGATGGGTTTGCGCCATCTTTATTCAATGTAAAAGATCGTAATTATATTTTTAGGGTTTACAACCGCTGGGGCGAAATGGTCTACGAAACCACCGACATCAACGGTATTTGGGATGGCTATTACAAAGGCAATTTCTGTGAGCAAGATGTCTATGTATGGACTGTAAATGGTGAATATTTCAATGGCGATTTATTCTCATTTAGAGGTACTGTTACCTTGTTGAGGTAAGTGTTATAATAGCCTTATACCAAACTGAAATCCTGTATATATTTTCTGTGCAAACCTTGCTTCGTGCGACCAAATTGCATCAGCTCCGAAGTTTTTAAAATGTTTAAGGTAATTGCCATCATTTTTATCATTGATCAAATGATTTAAAGACCCTGAAGCAAATATTGATAAGCCTTTGAAGATTCTATATTCTAATCCAAGGTCTAGTCTGTTATGCAAATTTAAATGGTCTGAGCGAAAATCTATAGTCATATGCCTTGAACTTAAGGCTGCATTAATATAAAAGTGTTTGTTCAGTTTTATGTTTGAACCCAAGCCATAACCATAGCTTATTATGGTTCCAGAATCAGTATCTAAACTTTGGGTATTAATTAATGCTATGCTGTGTAATTTCTCCATACCAGAACGATAAGCCAATCCGTATTGCTTTGATTCGTTAACACTAAATTCAATTTGATGCAGACCATTTCTAACAAAATTAAAAATACCAAACATAAATCCATTAACCGTATCGGCAATGTTGATGATACCCAATTGCATGCCTTGAACTTTTCTAGCTACATTTAAAAATCCTGCTACTTGCATTCCCTTTATTTCATTGGCTACATTCATAAATCCTGCCGCTTGAAATAACTCTGATTTTCCTCCACTGGCATTCATAAATCCCGCCACTTGAACACCTGTTGTAAGGCCACTTAAATTCATAAACCCAGCCGCCTGTATGCCCTTTATACTTCTGCTTACATTCATAAATCCTGCGCCTTGAATTCCTTCCATTCCCATGGTATTTAAATTCATAAATCCTGCCATTTGAATGCCATTGACATAGCCGTGGTTCATATTGTAAAATCCTGCACATTGAATGCCGTTCATGCTGCTTAAATTGTGGTTAAAAAACCCTGCAAATTGAGCCCCATTCACATCTCCTCCAACCACATTTCCAAATCCTGAAAACTGTGCCCCATGCATGGTCGATTTTAGCACATTCAGGAATCCTCCAAACTCTGCACCATCCAAACTGCCATTATACCCTCCAATCAAGTTAATTGACAATCTATTTTGTACCAAACCACTTAAAACACCATTGGTTCCAATGCCCGGTAATAAACTTATTTGCCAATCACGCTGAAATGAATCGCGTATGTTTTTTTCATTTAACTTTTGTACTGTCCCAACAAACCATTTACCAACACGGGTATCTTCAATTTTGATTTTCTTAATTACACTATTTGTATCACTCCATGCAATAACAGATTGCGTGTTGCTGTCTGTATTTAAAGTATCAGTAATAATTGGAGAAGCCACAAATGGGCTGTCGGTTTCTGTTTGCAATTCTGAAGGAAAAATAGACTGCAAACTCATATGCATTTCTATTAAACCATTGTTTTGAAATTTCACATTAACCAAAGTATCTCTATAGTCTTTTTTGGTATACTTAACATATATGCTAGGCGACTTACTAACTACTGCCAAACGGTAGTAACCATAATCAGATGAAACAGTTCCAGAAAGCGTTTGCTTTTCATAAATACTGCTGCCTACAATTCCATCGCCGCTTTGCGCATTTCTGATATACCCAGTAATTAAATAATTGTATTTGCTCGGTTGACCTGTACTTGCATCAATCTGGGTGGTTTTTGCAATGGGTTTCTTTTGCAAAATTAAATGTGCTCCGATTTGCTGGTATACAAGTTCATGGTTAAATAGCTGATCCAATATTTCGCGTACACTGCGGTTTTCAGCCATTATACTTACAACCTTATTGCCTTTTACAACATTGCTGTTGTAAGAGAAATGAAAATTTGCGGTTTCCTCTATTATGCCTAAAGTCCTTGACATGGTTTGCTTAATAACCTTAATTGATATTTTGCGTTCCAATATGGCAATATTAGATTGTGCAAAAAGACCATTTATACAGCTAAGCAGGGTCAAGCATATAATTAATTTTCTCATGGTGTACACCCCTTTCCTTCTATTTTATAACAATTGTTTTTTTGATCCCAAAACACCTCAACATTCATAGTGGCTTTTATCACCGCCAAAACATTCTCTAATTTCTCATCTTCAAAGTTTGCACTCAGTTTACACGCTTCAATTTCCGACCCTAAAACAATGCGTCTGTCTTTGTAATATTGGTTCAAACTTGCCACAACCTCACGCATTGGCTGATCATTGAAATGCAATTGTTTGCTTACATATGAAAAAGTGTTTTCATCATTAATTTTTTCGTCTTTAATTTCATGCGATTGAAGCATATAATTCACCGCTTGATTGGCCACCAAAATGCGTTCTCCATCTGGGCTAGTAAATTTAACTTTCCCTTCTTTCACTCTAACTTGTATACTTGAAGCAGATTTTCTCAATTCAAACTGGGTTCCCAATACGGTAACTTTAGCTTGTCCAAGCTCAATTACAAAAGGTTTAGAGGCATCTTTTGCTACTTTAAAAAAGGCTGTTCCATTTTCCAAAACCACAGTGCGTTCTGACTTCTTAAATTTTTCAGGATAAGAGAAATTTCCTTCTCTCAAAATGACTTCAGTGCCATCCTCCAATTTGTATTGAATGTTTTCTTGAACATTGGCGCTTAAATGCAGCATTGGGTCTTGTTTAAACACATTGTACAAAGCAAAAGAAACACCAAGCAACAGTATCAAAGATGCTGCGGCAAGCCATGTTTTATTGAGTAGGAATACCTTCCCTTTTTTCTCTTGACTGATTTGCGTATTTACTTTGCTCCAAGCTTTGTCGACATCAATTTTTCCAACTTGTTTGATGGCTTTTGAATTGGTCCAAATACGTTCGTATTCTTTAAATATTTTTTCATTATCCTTGGATGAATTTATCCAATTCTGTATCAGGGCATTTTCGTGTGCCTCTGTTTCACCGGCTAGGTGCTTTACAATTAATTCTTCGTTCATGTTTTTACTTTTTAATAAAATAAATTACCACCAAGAGTATGGTTAAAAAGTCTGACAGATTGTGTCGCATTAACTTCAATGCTTTTCCCATTTGATTCTCTACTGTCTTTATAGAAATATTCAAAATATCGGCAATTTCCCTATACTTTAAATCTTCAAATCTGCTCATACTAAATATCAATTTACATTGCTCTGGCAAAGTGTTAATTGCTTTCTCAATTCGAGTCTCTAGCTCTTTTAAACTTTGTTCAGATTGTAGTTCGCTTTCCTGAATCTCTGACTGTTTCATGTGTAAATATTCCTCTCTTATTTTTTGATGTTTAATGGTATTTATGGCTGAATGGTAAACCGATTTATACAAATACGATTTTAAAGAAGTACTGATTTGAATTCTTTCTCTTTTCTCCCAAAGTTGCACAAATACCAATTGAACTATTTCCTCTGATTCATCTGAATCTTTTAGCCACATAGAAGCATAACGACATAGTCCTTCGTAATACTGCTTAAATACGGTTTCAAAATCAGAATGGGTGTTAAAATGATTCATTGCTTCTGTTTTCTCACACAAAGATATTACTATTCTGTTCGACTAAAAATGAGGACTATTGCAATGATTTAATTTTTCCACTTCCTGAAATATTGCTGTTGATTACAGGATTGCCTCTGTAATAAACCGCGCCACTTCCTGAAATTTTCACGTCTAAAGTTTTTACCGCATAAACCCTTTGATCGCCTGAGCCGCTGATATTAGATTCTAAATTATCGATTTTAAACCAATCGGCATTGATACTTCCAGATCCACTAACCGTGTATTTTCCTGTCTTACAATTCCCAGTGCTGCCCATATTGATATCACCTGAGCCACTGATATTGGCAATAAAAGATTCTGAAATATCACCTGAAATATTAATGCTACCTGAACCACTGACATTGCAAGTCAATACTTGGCTCTTAAAGAAAGACTTGCACTTAACGTTTCCGCTGCCACTAACGTCTACATTCTCAACCTTAGGCATGTAAATACGGATCAATATTGGATTGTGCTTTCTAATGGTGGTAAAACGCTCTAAACCTATGCATAAATCATTGCCCTTAATTTTGGTTTCTATAACATCCAAAATGTTTTGTTGACCATTGAGTTCAATGCGAAAAACACTGTCTTCATACAATTCAACATCTGCTGAAATTGAGAGTGAAATACCTGTAAAGCTGTTGCTTGACCTTGTGTTTGTAACGTTATCGCCTTCTCCTTTTATCCAGTGTCTGTCTTTGCTGCATGATATTGCACTTAACATGATGATGAATAGAATGCTGAAATAAAAAATTACTTGTTTCATATGATGATTATTTTTTTGTTGTATTAAAATTCAAGTTTGTAACTAAAAACGGGGATTAAAGGGGTTTGATACCAAGTTTTAACGGCATCGTTATTGACATCGTAATAAGTGCCCCCAATGTTTTGTCTATTGCTCGCATTTTGAATGTCTAAACTCCAAATGCTGTTGTATTTTGAATGGTTGATTCGGTAGGAAAATTTCAAATCCGTTCTGAAATAATTTGCCAATTGTATGCTAAATGGTTTGGTCTCATCATACATTGTGGTTTGATATAAGCGTGACATTGCTGCATCAACAGGTGTTTGTCTAAATCCACCATACCATGTGGTTTTTATATTAATGCCAAACAGTTTCTTGTCTCCTTTAATTTTTATTTCTTTACCACCTGTGAATGTCAAGGCATGCTTTCCATTAAATCTTGTATTATACCATGTGTTGCTCAAAGTTTGGTATGAACTGTTGTACAAAGAGGCCGAAAGTATATAATAGAATCCTTTATTTAAAAAACGCTCAGCAGTTAATTCAACACCATAATTCCTACCCTTTCCTTTATTAACTAATGCTTCACTTACAAGACCAAAATTCAAATTTAAAGTTGAAAAAGTGCTTGTGTTTGCTACGCCTACGGGTATATTAAATAAATACTGATAATAGGTTTCTAGTTTAATTCGGGTATGGTTTTTAATTACCCATTCATAGCCTGCTACAAAATGATGGGCTTTGCTAAATCCTAAATTCTTATTTGGAAAATACTTCTGCCCTGCTTCAGTTTGTAATTGTGTAAAATATACACCAGGTAATTGCAATTGACTGTGTAATCCATAGCCCAATGTAATTGTTTGCTTTGTATTAAGTTCATAGCGGGCAGAAAGCCTTGGTTCTAAAGTGCTCGATTTATTTAATCCCAAATACATGCTGTGGACGCCTGCAAAAAGATTCAATTTGTTGTTATATCTCCATTTAACTTGGGCAAATCCTTGCGCATAATATGTTTGGTCTTTGCTGTCTAAAAATGTTCTTAAATGGCCATTGCTGTCTAAATCTCTTTGCTCGGTTTTAAAAGCCCAATAATTGGCGATAAACCCTGTTCTTAAATGAAGTTTGTTGTTTATCTTATGGTTGAGGGTACTGCTCAAGGCCAATTTGCTATTGCCAATATTGTTTTTCCAATGGGTGTAAAAATGGGTGTAATCCTTTTCTAAATATTCGCCTTTGTCGGTTATGATGTTAGACGAATACAAAACAACTGTCCTCAATGTATTTCTTTTGTTGATGTTCAATAAATGGGTCATGCCCGATGCTATGGTATTGCTTCCATAATAAATATCGTAACGGTCTGATTGAAATTTCCAAAGTGCAGAGTCCTTTTTCGCGCTTTGCAATTGCGTGCTAATTCCGGCAAAACCGAAAAAACTAATACTGCCAATTTTAGATTTAGGTAAAGCAATGTTGTAGGCAATGTCTTGAAACAAGGTAGAACTTTCACCTATTTTTATACCGAGTTGTTTGATGATTCCTAGGGTAGAATATCTGTAATTCACCAAATAACTTCCGCCCTTCTTACTTAAGGGTCCTTCAGTTGCCAAATCGAGTCCCAAAAATCCTGCTTGTAAAGTATATTCTCTCTTTTTGCTGTTGCCTTTTCTCAATCTTAAATCAAACACTCCACTCAAAGCATTGCCATATTCTGCAGCAAAAGCACTGCTCATAAAATCTGAGTTACCCAATAACTGTGCACTCAAAATGGAAATACCGCCTCCACTGCCATTAAAACTAGAAAAGTGATTGGGGCCCGGAATATCAATACCCTCCATTCTCCACAACATACCGGTTGGGGAATTTCCTCTTATGACAATGGTATTATTGCCATCATCAGCACCAACAACGCCTGCAAAGGATGTTGCCATACGTGCAGGATCATTAATAGCCGCTGCAAATTTTTGTGTTTCTTCAACTGAAAATGTACGTGTACTTACGGTAGCCATTTCATTTAGTGGCTTTATTTTACTGGCTTTACCGCGAACAACAAAAGAAGATTTCTCTTTAATTTGTTCCTCTAATTGAAAGTTTACTACCAATTCCTTTCCACTGCTTAACAATAAATTATTTAAGCTTTGTTCTATGTAATATTTATGTGTTGCTGAAATTTTAATGCGACCAACAGCCACATTTTTAAATTCATAATAACCATTTGAATCGCTTAATACAAAATTGCTGCTATCCCCATTTAAAATGAGCTTAACGCCAGATATAGGACTGATTAAATTTTTATCGCTAACTGTTCCTTTTATGTTTTGTGTGAAGTTTTGTGACCATGCGTCAAAACTGCTCAAAACTAAAACCAAAATAAGTGTGTATTTCATCATTACACCCTTAAGACAATCGAATTTGGTTTTACCCCTATGCCGAAATAAAAAAATTATTCGCGTTCTATTCGCAATAAATAATTGGCCTCAATAAACGCATAGAGGTCAAAGCGCTTATCCAATTCTAGCACGACAGATTTGTCTGATACAACAACAGTAATTGTTTGACCATTGGGCAACTTAATATTTAATGGAAGTTTCAAATCCTTAACATCAGACTCTAATGTTAGCGTGTAGCGAATATTCCCATTGTCTAATAAAAGCTGTTTTATTTCTAACTCTGGTATATTCTTGCCATATAAGTATTGCTTGAAAAATAGATTCCAATTATACGCTGTTTTGGAATTGAAATATTGAATAATCTCTTCTGTACCAACAATCTTATGAAAATATTTAAGATTCATTTCCTTTAAACAAGCAAACCATAAGGAATCGTTGTTTAAAACACTGCGCATGGTATTTAGCATCCAGGTACCTTTATAATAAATATCACTATCGGTTCTACCGTGGTAAAAAACACCTCTTGGACCTTGCATAGGATGTTTGGAAACAATTTTCTTCTTCTGACCTAATAGATATTCTGTGCTGGTGGTTCTATTTGACTTGTACTCTAAATATAAAGCTTCAGCATAAGTTGTAAAACTCTCGTGTATCCACATGTCAGCAGCATCAGATGCCGTTATGCTGTTTGCATACCATTCATGTCCGCTTTCATGTATAATGATAAAATCAAAGCCAAAACTGTTGTTCTTATAGTTGTTGCCATAAGCAATACAACTTTGGTGTTCCATGCCCCAATAAGGTGTCTCAACCAATTTATAAGAATCGTCTTTAAAAGGATATTGACCAAAGTAATGTTCAAATGCTTCCAACATACCGTGAACCTGCAAAAAATGCTTTTCCGCAGAAGCTAAATTATAATCTAAGACATAATATGAAAGTGGGAGCAAATTGATGCCAGAGAAAGTATCTTTAAAATTGACATAGCGTCCAACATTGATGCTAATATTGTAATTGTTAATTGGGTTAACGACTCTCCAATGAAAAGCTTTATAAGCACTGTCAACAATCTTTTCATCGATTAATTTTCCATTAGAAACACCAGTAAGGTCTTTTGGTACAATTAAAGTTATATCAGCGCCTTCGGCCTCATCGCTCCAATGGTCCTTACAAGGCAGCCAAGCAGAGGCTCCTAGTCCTTCGCAAGCCAAACCAACCCAATCGTATCCATTTCTATCTTTACGCCAAACAAAGCCTCCATCCCAAGGGGCAAGTTTCGCTTCCAATGGTTTTCCTGAAAAATAAAGCAACAAGGTATAACTTGAATTCTTAAGCAAGCCAGCGGGAAAATCAAACAAGAGTATATTGCCTTTTCTTTTAAATGCAATTGGTTTGCCCATAAACCTCGCACTATCAAGGTTCATGTTCTTTGTATAATCCAATTGAATTTTTGATGCGTTTTCCAACATCTTAAATTCAATACGGTTACTCCCTGAAATAAATTTTTCATTCGGACTTAACTTTACCTGAATGTCATAATGAACAACATCAAAACAAGTGCGCTCAAATACCAATTTGCCAATATCTTTTCTTTTTGCTTGCGCATGCAACAACTGCATATTCAGAATCAATATGAAAAGAATAATGCTAGAAAAATATTGGTTTAGCCTGCGCATCAAAATAAACTTGTATTACAATAATACAACTTATGGTATAATAAAAAAATCGAGTTTGGTGTCAATTAAACCAAGGTCACAATGCCAATTTCAGGTCTGATACCCAATCTACCTGGATAACCCAAATAACCGAAGCCTCTGTTTACATAAATATATTGTTCTCCGTCTTGGTATAAACCAGCCCATTGTTTATACATATACTTAATCGGACTCCATTTGAATCCTGCAGTTTCTATACCGAATTGAGCACCGTGGGTATGACCAGAGAATGTTAAATTGATGTCTGAATATTTCTTAAGCACTTGAGCCTCCCAGTGACTAGGGTCGTGAGACAACAACAATTTAACCGGCATTTCTTCAGTTCCTGCATAGGCTTTTGATAAAACGCCATAGCGGGCAAAACGGCCCTTTGCTCCATAATTCTCAACACCAATTAAAGCAATTTTATCAGTGCCACGTTCTAATATTCTATTTTCATTCATCAACAAATCCCAACCCATTCTTTTATGAATTTGAATTAATTGTTCTAAGTTGGCCAACTGCATTGGCGACATATGCGATTTGTCTGATTGCGCATGGTTGCCTACACCCATAGTATCGCGGTCAGGCCATTGATGGTAATCGCCATAATCATGGTTTCCCAAGATACTAAACACACCCATTGGTGCCTTTACTCTACTAAATATTTCGATATAGCTTTCGTTCATCTCATCAGACAAACTATTTACCAAATCACCTGTAAAGAAAATAATATCTGGCTTTTCTTTCATCAACATTTCAACCCCTCTTTCAACCGCTTTTTTATCCCAAAAACTGCCTGAATGTATATCGCTTAAATGACCAATTTTTAAACCTTTAAATCCTGAAGGTAAATTCTTTAATGAAACATCTTTTCTATGGATTTTATAGTCGTGGGCACCTTTAACGATTCCGTATCCCAAACCAGAAAAAGTTAACAAGCCAATACCTGCGCTAACTTGAGAAATAAAGGTTTTTCTTGAAACCAGATTAGCCCCACCTTTTTCCTCTGGCTTTGCAATTTGTGGTGCAAAAAGAGAAGTAATCTTATGAAAAATTCTATACAAATCTTCCATTAACAAAGGAATAATCATTAAGATTTTTGCAAAAAACAAAGCGGCAAAAAATCCTGTTACAAAAACGTAAATAAATCGCGGAGCATGCACTAAGAATCCTCCCATAGCCAAAAGCGCCATGATATAAAAAGAAATATTCACCACCCAATAAGCAATGCGAATTCCTCTTTTTAAACCCTGACTTGAATCTGTTGTCAAAGTTTTAACTGCTTGGTAGGCGTAAAAATCAAAAATTAAAATAAATGCCACCATGAAAGCAATACGCATCATGATGGGAATAAGTGAAGTTACTGATTGAAACATAAATTAATAGTCAAACCTACGCATTTTCTGATTGCTAATATTTAAGATTTGGGTATATTTCTTTAAAACCTCAATACTTTTCGAGAAAACACCTTCCTCGCGGTTTATAATTCTAGATTTTCCTTTTTCTCCAAATAATCTATACGCCAAAGCAGCTTTTAAATGCTTGCGAATAATGTCTGCTGTTTTTGCAGAATACTTTAAATCGCGTAAATATGGAATCTTTTGAGCCACTGCTATAAATCTTATGACATCAGATTGTGATATATTAAATTCATTCTGAAAACGAATCTCATTGAGCACTAATTTACTTTCCTTTTTTAATATTTCTGACATGTAATCCAAAACATAAATATCAAATATTCGGCTGTAAAATAATCCTGGCATCAACATCTCAATCTCCGTGCTATCGGCTATAGTATCTCGCAAAATGACGTCTGGTCTTATGCCTCCACCTGAAGTTAACAACCTCCCGTTTTTACTAAAAAATTCTTTCTTAATTGTTGAATCTAAATTGGGATTTAAAGTATCCTTATTTTGATCGCGGGCATAGATTTCATTTCTGTATTTTTCTATGTCTTTTGTATACGCTTTTTGAATGCTTCTGCCACTCGGCGTGTAATACCTTGCGATCGTTAAGCGCAACATGGCTCCATCTGATAAGCGAAATGGCTCTTGAACCAAACCTTTACCAAAAGACCTATTTCCAATAATTACAGCTCTATCGTTGTCTTGCAAGGCGCCTGCTAAAATCTCACTAGCAGATGCTGTATTGTGGTTGATTAACAAAACCAATTTACCATCTTTAAATCCTCCATTACCATCAGCACGATAGTAATTCTTATTCCTATGGTATCCGAAAGTATATGAAATAACTTCATCTTTTTGCAGAAACTCATTTGCAATAGCAGAAGCTTCACTTAATAGGCCTCCTCCGTTGTTGCGCAAATCCAAAAGCAAATCTTTCATTCCTGCCTCTTTCAAGGCATTCATAGCTTTCAAAAATTCTGAATGTGTATTGCTGCTAAAACGCTCAAGTCTTATATATCCTAAAGTTTTATTGACCATATAAAACACTTCGGAACTATTCATTACAATATTCTCTCTTGCTACAACAAAGTCTAAATACTTGTTGTTGCTGCGCCTGTATATTTTAAGTTTTAATTTGCTTCTTCCGTCCCCTTGAATTGCTTCTTGTAATTCAGTACTGCTCATTGAATCGGTTAGCTTCACATTTCCGGCAAACAACAAACGGTCACCCGCCTTAATACCGGCTTTTTCAGCAGGTCCACCTTCGCTGGTATTAAACACAAATAAAGTGTCGCTAAATTGAATGTATTCTATGCCCAATCCCAAATAATTACCGCGAATTTGACGGTCATTTATTTCACTAAGTTGAGCGGGTATATAGGCACTGTGAGGATCAAGTTGCGAAAGCAAATAATCAATTGCATTTTCTTCCAATAAGTCAATACGTGTGCTGTCAACGTAATCGTTGTTTATGATATCAAATATTTGAGAAAATTTATCCTTTTTCTCCTTATTGATATTCATTCCTGAAAACAATCCAACAGATAAGACCAATGCAAAAATCAAAGGCCTTAAGGCAATGCTTTTTGAATTTTGAATTTCAGGCTTTTCTGTTGTCATCAATCAATTATAAAACGTTGAGCAATTGCTCTTTGATTTTTTCAAGCTCTTCTTTCATCAAAACAACAGCTTGTTGAATTGGGAAATAATACGCTTTGCTTCCCATGGTATTGATTTCTCTACCCATTTCTTGGGCAATAAAGTTGAGCTTTTTACCATTGGCATCTTTTTCTAAACACTCAATAAAAAAATCTAAATGGTGGTACAATCTGCTTTTCTCTTCTGCAATATCGTATTTCTCCAAATAGTATATAATTTCTTGTTCAAAGCGGTTTTGGTCAACACTCACATCTTCTTTATTGTCGTTAAGCGACTGCAATAGTTTTCCTTTAATACTCTCTCTTCTTGGAATTTCTTCCAACTCAACCGTTTTTACATAATTGCGAATTTTGTCTACGCAAGCAATCAAATACAAACCAATGGTCTTTCCTTCTTGTAATCTAAAAGCATCAAAACGTTCAAAAGCTTCATCAACACTCGATTTCACCATCATCCAATCTTCTTCTGTTGACACATTCTCTTCGTATTTAATTACATCTGGAAATGCAATAATGGTATTCATTAAATCATTGCTTTGAATATTAAGTTCAGACGCTAAGGTTTGAATCTTTTCGTAAAACGATTTTGCCAAAGGCAAATTCAAACTTAAGTTGTCGTTAAGCGAAGTGCCGTTCTTTTTTTCTGCAATGATTTGAACAGAAACCGAGCCTCTGTTAATTTTATTGCTAAGCACTTGTCGAAGCTCTATATCTTTATCTTTAAAAGATTTTGGCAAACGAAGATTTAAATCAAAAAATTTATTGTTTAATGATTTGATTTCAGTCTTAAGTTTCCATTGTTCGTTTTCGATTTCGTATGAACCGAAACCTGTCATGCTTTTGATTTGTACCATTGTATTTTTGTTGATGTGATGAATACGCCTGCAAAAATCAACATAATTGCTAATATTTTGTGCATGCTGAGTTCATCTTTTTTAAGAAGCACTGCTATAATCGCCGCTAATATTGGTTGTAAGTAAATATAAGCCCCTACCAAGGTTGGCCCTGCTTTTACAATTGCCCAGGCATTTAACAAATACGTGACAAAGGTTGTAAAGACAATAATAAATAATATCTCGATAATGATTTTTGCATCCATCAGTGCAAATTTTGCTTCACTTAATTCGCCTATTCCAAATGGGAATACCAAAATGGCTCCAATTAAAAAGGTGTATTTCGATACCGTTAAGGTGTGGTAATGTGCCAATAATTTCTTGGCTGAAACCAAGTAAGCTGCATAAGAAATTGCATTTAAAATAATTAAAACATCTCCTGGCAAAGTCTCACCTGAAAAGCTGAATGTTCGTCCAGCCATTAAAACCAGACAACCAACACTTGCCAATAAAACCCCAAGCAACTGTGCTAACAACAATTTCTGTTTATTAATCACAACATTTAATATCAATACGAAAATGGGTGTTGCCAACATTAAGACGGCACCATTGATTGGTGTAGTAATCTCAAGTCCTTTAAAAAACATTAACATATTGGCTGCTACGCCAAAAACACTGCAAGCAAATATTCTTAGCCCGTGTGCTTTCCAATCTATCTTTTCACTTTTAATGGCCAGCGAGGCAATCAAAAATAAAAATGCAGCACCAGATACCCTGAGTACAATAAATCCAAATCCTTGCAGGTAAAAAGGCATAATATCCTTTACCAAACTAAACGTTATAGCATAGATAAATGATACGGTGAAAAGTGCAAAGTGAACGCTTAAATTCTTATTCAATATTTTGTGCTTAAGCTTTTCTATGTATAACACCTGCCATCGGCTGAGCAGTAGGCATAATCGTCATTTCATTGATGTTTACGTGTTCAGGTCTATTCAACATAAACCAAACAGCTTCGGCAACATCTTCTGCAACCAAATTTTCAAACCCTTTGTAAACTGTTGCAGCCCTCTCTGCATCACCTTCAAACCGCACCAAAGAAAATTCAGTTTCTACGGCACCCGGATGAATCGCTGATACCTTGATTGGGTATTTGCTTAAATCTAAGCGCATGCTTCTATTCAAAGCGTCTACGGCATGTTTGGTTGCACAGTATACATTGCCATTGGCATAAACTTCTTTTCCCGCAATGCTGCCAACATTTATAATGTGACCATTCCCATTTTTAATAAGCAATGGAACAACATTTTTAGTGACATATAACAACCCTTTAATATTGGTATCAATCATAGTGTCCCAATGTCTAAAATCGCCATCTTCGATAGATGACAAACCCATTGCTAAACCAGCATTGTTAATCAAAACACTTATTTGATTCCAAGGACTTTCTAATGACTGTACAAATTCTTCAACTTCTGTTCTATTTCTAACATCAAAAACAGCCACTTTACATGGTACTTGATACTTTGATTCAATTTCGCTTTTTACTTCTTCTAAACGGTCTTCTCTGCGACCGGTTAAAATCAGACCATATCCATTTTGAGCCAAAATCACTGCACAAGCTTTTCCAATGCCTGAACTTGCTCCGGTTATTAACGCATATCTGGTATTCATAAATTAATTGCAAAAATAGGTAAATCTTTTTGGGGGCTAGAGGCAAATTTATTGTATTATCGTGGAGAGAAAACATGAATCCGGAATTGTATATCCTTGGATCTAGCAGCGCTACTCCGACAAGAGAGCGCCACCCAAGTGCACAAATTTTAAAACTCGAAAGTGAGAAAATCCTAATAGATTGTGGGGAAGGCACACAATCTCAAATGATAAAATACGGCATAAGACATACTGGTATCAACACCATTTGCATTAGCCATTTACATGGTGACCACTATTTTGGATTAATCGGTTTAATCTCTACCATGAGCCTTATGGGCAGAACCCAAAGCCTTAGTTTAATTGGCCCTCCTGGACTAAAAGAAATAATAGAACTACAAATAGAACACGGTGGAATGTCTCTCAAATTTGAATTAATTTTCATATCCACTAGTATGGAAAAATTTGAAAAAGTATACGAGACGGATGCATTTGAAATAAAGACTTTTCCTTTAAAACATAGAATTCATTGTACGGGATTTCTTATTTCAGAAAAAAAGAAAGAACGCAATTTAAATATTGAACGCGCTAAAGAACTCAATATTCCAGTTAACGACTACAAGAAAATTAAATTAGGAGAAAACTTCACCAACGATAAAGGGGAAATTATTCTGAATGAAGCTTTAACCTTTGACCCTCCTGCACCAAAATCATACGGATATTGTTCTGATACCATTTTTGATCCAAGTATTTCTGAATACGTTAAAAATTGCAATTTGCTTTACCATGAAGCTACCTATATGAGAAACTTGGAAGACCGTGCTGAAATGTACTTTCATAGTACCGCTGAACAAGCTGCCAAGGTTGCGAAGCTAGCCAATGCTGGACATTTGATAATAGGTCATTTCTCCTCGCGTTACGACCATCTTGGACCCTTACTTGAAGAAGCCAAATCTGTTTTTCCTAAAACTTCATTAGCCATCGAAGGCGAAAAACATCTCGTTAAAATTTACAACGATTAAATTCAAATAACAGACTCTTTGGCACTTGGCTAAAATAGTAGTAATTTTGAATTTTCATTTAAAACATTGAAACCTGCAGCACTCATCAAAAAATCTAAGCAGTTAAAAATTGCTAGAAGCGTTATGCCTTATGATCAGGTACAAAGCGTTCTCTTAATTTGGGATGCCAGTCAAAGCAGAACAGACATCGAAGAATTAAAAGTATTTGGACATGAACTTCGCAAAAGTGGTAAAAACATAACCTTCTTGAGTTTTCATCCCATTAAGAAACTGAGTCCTGACATGCAGCCAAATGAACTTCACAAACTATGCTGCAAAGCAGATTTTAATTTCTTTGGTGTTCCTAAAAGCAAAAATTTAAAAGACCTTTTAAACCAACCCTTCGATTTATTTATCAATGGTTGTTTAACAGAAAATGACTTTTTAAAAACCATTGCAACCTTTACAAAATCAAAATTTAGAATTGGTCCTTTTCTAGACCAAAATGACACTAATTTTTACGAAATATCAATTAAACCTAATGGGGCAAACCCTTGCGAAAACTACCTAATAGAAACAGGTCGTTATTTGCGTAAAATTATATAAAAAAACATGGCACATTCAATTTCACAACAATTCAGAGGCACCGGCGTTGCATTAGTAACTCCTTTCAATAACGACTACAGCATTAATTTTGATGCTCTAAAAAAATTGGTAAGACATCAAATAGATGGTGGCACCAACTACCTAGTTATACTTGGTACAACAGGTGAAAGCACCACTGTTAGCAAGGCTGAAAAACAGGCTATTCTCGATTGTATTAGAACTGAAAACAATGGTAAATTACCTTTAGTTCTTGGTGTTGGTGGAAACAATACTTTAGAAGTTGCTGAAACACTTAAAAACCAAGATTTCGATGGCATTTCTGCAGTATTAAGTGTGAGTCCATATTACAACAAACCAAATCAAAAAGGCATAGTACAACATTACAAATACCTTGCAGATGCTTCTCCTTTGCCTATCATACTTTACAATGTACCAGGTAGAACCGGAAGCAATGTTGGTGTTGAAGCAACTTTAGAATTGGCAGAACACCAAAATATTTTAGGTACCAAAGAAGCGAGTGGAAATTTTTCACAATGCATGGAAATCATCAAACACAAACCTGCTAATTTTTCTGTTATTAGTGGTGATGATGCTTTTACCCTTCCTTTCATTTCCATGGGTATGGATGGTGTTATCAGTGTAATTGCAAATGCTTATCCTAAAGAATTTAGCACTTTAATTCAGTTGGCTTTGGAAAGTAAATTTGAAGCTGCTCGTGAATTGCATTACAAGTTACTAGATTCAATGAATGTTATTTTTGCAGATGGTAGCCCAGGTGGAATTAAAGTTATTCTTAAAGCATTAAATATTTGCGATACAACCGTGCGTATGCCTTTGCATGATGTAAGTGACAACGTGCGTCAGCAATTGCTGAATGCAATGCTTAAATAAACCTTAACGCGGTATTACAAATCTGCCACGTATCCATCTTCTAAACTGGTTGGGATTTGGAGTTCTGATTTGAGAAAAAACATAACAATCTACATACAGTTCACCTTCTGTTGAATTTAATTGTCTGTAAAACATTTTATTTGTGTTTTGTGCATCAAAACTTAAGTTAGAGCCATTGTATCGGTTAGCTGATCCAGAAACTGAAGCCAATAAGTAATAACCATCTTTCACATTATAATTCACCGGATTGATACCAATTTTAATGGTGTCATTTGGCGTGTTTTGTTTGCAAATAAAAACATACGGGCCTTTCGAATATTCCGTATTTGGCTCTTTGTAGGCAAATTCAAAATCAAGTGAATCCCAATTTAAAAACTCAGAATACAAGCTATTTACTTTGGAATTTGAAATCGCTGTTCCTGCCGATATTTGAATGTCAGCTTTGCTAATGTCGTCTTCAAAAATATGCTCACTACAAGCAGTCAAAAACAACAACAAACCGAAAGCTATAAGTTTAAAATGAGAAGCCATAAATTACATTAAATTGAAAAATTGAGTTTGATTGACTGATGCGCATTCCGGTTTCATAAGCCACCCGTTTTGAACCACCATAAGAGCTTAAATAACTTTCTTCAAGCCCACTGCCAAAGTCTCCAACCTTAGCATCTAAAATTAATTGGTATTCGAAAAAGGTCTTTAATTTTTTACCATTATATCGTTTCTTACCCATACCGAAACGGATACCAACATCTGAACTCGTCTTGAATTTGTCATTAGGAACATTGACAGTCACTAGTCCATTTAATTCATCTTCATAACTGAAAGAAAAATTATCCGTTTTGTAACGACCCTTATTAATTGAAAAACCCCACATAACATAACGTCCAAAGGGTGCTAAATAACCCGAATAAGTGGTGTAATTTCTCAAATCGAATGTATACGCTATCTGAGTAAATTTAACACCTAAGTTTACTTCCTTATAATCGGTATAACCTCTACCCAAACTTGTGTATTCTATCAATGGGGAAATTCCATAATTGTAATGTTCTCTTTGTATGCCAAAATTAAAGCTAAATTTAGGCGAAGGTGTCAATTCCAATTTTAAACTCGGCTTGGCCGCTTCCCAAGGTTTGTAATTAAAAGGGGCTGCATTAAGTAACATGATTGGACTGTATCCTAATCCTGCGCCAACTGATACTCTGTAATTTCTAAAACTGGTGTTATAGCGTACTTTCTGAGCATTTAATTGAAGAACAGAAACCAATAGAAAAAGTATAAATGTATATTGCTTATTCATTGATTAAATATTTTTTAGTGTCCGACTGAATACGCAACGCTGAAGCGGAAATGCTGTCATAAGATAAAATTAAACTGTTTTCATATACTGCTATAAAATCTAGATTAACTGTCTTTAAATCGATCATCACATTTAAGATAACGGTATTTCTATTAATACCTCCTACAATTCCTCCCACATCTGTAAATATCATTGTGTTAAATGGAAATGCAAATAATTCAAATAAAGCAGTCCCAATATTTAAGAATGATTTGCTGTTGCGGTGTATTACCTGAACCAATTGTAGCTTGCTACATTTTGTTTCTTTGATAATTTTATCCGCATACAATATACTCAGTGGACAATGGTCATCATTACTTTCAGCCATTGCTAAGTCAGCAATGATAAACTTAGACAAATAAAATTGATTGTATGCTTGGGTACTTAAATTGACCTTATCATCAAAGTTAATCTGTTCGTAAAACACATCATTGAATCCACCCCAAGTAATGAGTTCCTTTGAAAAGAATTCTTTTTTGTCATTGTGTACCAATGGGTTCTTGTATTTCTTATTTTGCCTACTTGGATAAATGTACAAATCTGGCGCAACCATTACAATAGAGTCTGTTTTTTCACTAACATAACGCTTGGGTAATTCCCTATTTACCTCTCCATAAACATTGCCATTGTTGTTGTAATACAATGCAGATCCCTTTTTCTCCCATACCGATTCCAAACTTCCTGTCTTATGACTGCTCAGATAATTGTTAACTTCTGCAAAAAATGGTCGTCTAATTTGAGTGAAATACTTTTTATCGTTGCAGCTGTTTAGCAAAATTGAATCTCTAACTTCACTTAATGCAACACTGTCTTTTTTGCCCAATTTCTTTAAGTAGAAATTGCTAATTTGATTAAAGTCTGAAGTATCTTGGTACATTAAATTATAATACTTTGAAACCTGTTTCATTTCATTCGGTTTCCAAGTAATTAAATGCTTAACCATTCCACTCATAAAGGAATTGCTATCATTTATCATTCCATCTGCAAAACTCACATTTTTTCCATGGTTAAAATAGGCGAAATAGATAGAAGACAAACAAATGCCTTTCCACTTCTGTATGGCATTTGAGCTGCCTAATTTCTGCTCCATAAGCAACAAATATGCAGTGGCCTTAAAGAAATTTCGGTTCCTAAATTCATAAAGGAAAGATTCTGACATGCATTGATGTAAAAGCTCTTTCGATATTTGATTTGTTGGAATATCTGGCATTCCCTGCATCATTCCTTTTAATCTATCATACCTAATATTCCAATCTGGATGCGTTAAATACAGTGAATCTCTAGACATAGAATTTCCTGTCGAGTCTTCATCATCATTCTCTTCCTCAATATCAATATTTAAACCTGATATCTTTTTGAAGTTATTCTTAAAATTACACGATTGATTTAATCTTCTATAAAATCCACTGTCTGCCTGAGGTTCTAATTGTGAGTATCGGTATGAGTAATTATAAAAAATTGGATTTGAATACTGCAATTTTTCAATCGATTTTAAAGCATTTTTTTCGTTGTATCCAGCTTTTCGGAACAAAATCAAGCCCAAACTGTCTGCTTGTAATTCATGGGCTCTACTAAATTCATAGTATTCTTTAAGAAACATATCCAAAGTCTTGAATTTGTTTTCATCTGATTTTTGTTTCTTTAATTTCTTTTTAAGGGCTTTCAATCCTTCTTTGGCCAATTCATGCTGTTGTAAATTGTGCTTCAATAAAAAGTGCGACAATTCATGGCATAAAATAAAAGCAATTTCGTCCTCATTAGAAGCCTGACTTAACATGCTGGTGGTGGCAAAAATATATCCTTGGTCTGTAGCAAATGCGTTGTAAAAACCACTTCTCAGCAAATAAAAATGGACGTTTGTATCTAATTTATTTTTCGCAAGTATTTGTCTTCCTATGCGGTCAACCATTTGCCAAGCTTTATTTCCATACACAACGTTCCCACTTCCAAAAATCTCATAAATACCCAATAAGTTTTGCTTGGTAAAATCGTTAGAAGACTCGTTGTTGATGATGTCTGAAAGTGACTTTTTCAAATCAGCAGGCAATTCACCTTCGCAAAGCATAGGTTCTATTTTTGCTTGGGAAAATAAGGAAGTGCTTATAGAAAAAATTAAGGTAAATATGACTCTATTCAATTTCATAAAACAACAATTTTAAAGGTACGACAAACATTCTGAGTCATTAATTTTACAACATATATTCCATTGCCCAACATAGATAAATCAACTGGTGCAGTATCATTAATTATGCCTTGAAAAATAATTTTACCATTTAAATCATAAACCTCAAATTCTTGCTCTGTATCGCTATTTGAAACCAAGGTCTTATGATCGTAATTGTAAAATACTGGATTGTATTCATCGTCTAATGATTCCAATGATACTAAAGGATTTAATGGATACCATTTTGTTTCAACTTGAGAATAGGCTCTGTTGTAGGCACATTTAGGGTAAACAGCATAATACCAATCTAGAGGATAATCTTTTCGCCTTAAATTGATAAAACTTACACCTTTAGGAATTTCTATGATTCCTTGAATGTCTGCAGGTGATGGACCTTTGGCAAAGTATAAATAATTCCCAGTAGAACTACTTGGGTCCCTATCTTTCCAACGCAAGTCAAATGTATCCTTGCCAAACCTATTGCCATTGTATACAATAACTGGACTCATACAAATGCTCGAATTGGTTTTGTAAATAAATGAGCTCATTTTACTCCAAATAGAAGTATCAATTCCTGTATAACGTCGCAATTTAAAATACACTTTATCATTGCTTACGAAATCAAAAGTATCCATAAACATATTGGGTACATCAATCACATTATAACGTAAATTATTTGAGTCTGTCCCCATCTTAACTTGCACCCCATTCAATCGTGAAAACGGATAAATATATAAATTTCCTGTTGGGTGTGTGATGTTCAGAGTAATATTATTCAACGGAGATGCGGTAAATGGCTTAGCTGCAATCTTTGACCAATTGGTTTTACTTACCCCATCAGTAATTCTACACTTCACATAATTGTAATAATCAAACAAGCTTTCTAAATAGAATTCGCTGGAATCGTTAATTGTATAAGACTTTAATTTAGGGCTATTAAAATTGCCATTGACATCCAATAAAACTTCAAGTTTTTTTCCCTTAAAAATATAATTCCTATAAATAGTCCATTTCGACATGGTGGTATCCTGTGCCGCTTGAATTGGATGTTCTATGTTGGGAATATAGTCTTTAGGATAAATATAGCTCCAAGGACTTTTAACACCAAACCGTATGCTTCTATAACGTAAAACATTCTTCTTGAAAAAGTCCCAATCTGTATCGAAAGTTATTGCTGCGGGTGTATTACCATTCGATTTGGTCTGGGTCTTTAACAGAGTAATTAAAGTACTATCAGAATAAAGTTCTAAATCAATATTGGTATTACAACTTGCACCCATAAAATAGATTGAATTTTGGGGCATTGACCTAAAGAGATAACTTATCTGACCACTAGAACCTAAAAGATTTCTATAAACCTGTGTGTCATTGTAATTCAAAACCAACGAGTCATATTGTACATTGGTCTTGCAATAGAAATATACCGCATTGGTGTCTTTAATTTGAATGTTAACACCATAAGAATTTCCAGTAAAAGAGTCTTTGAAAGAACCATATTTTACATACGTCTTATTCGAAAATGATACAGCATCACTCACATAATTATAAAAATATAAATAATAAGCGATTGAGGTATCTGTGCAACCTCCATTACTGGTAAGACTTACTGTTGTCTTAAAATCATTTCTTACATGAATGGTCTTCCATGGCAACGATTCGCTTCCATCAAATACTCTTGCGCGTAAATAATACTCTTTCTTGTTTTTAATTAATCCGAGTTTGTGGTATGAATACAATGTATTGCTGCTGTACTTTTTTAATTGACTGCTGTTAAAGCCCGGGACTGTATCATACCAAAGTTCAAAATAAGTGGTATACCGATGTAAAAATTTATATGTTGGTGTGCGTAAACTTACTATAGGCGTATTTTGCTTAAATAACTCTTCTAATGGATATGTCGCTGTACTATAAACTGTTTGCGACCAATTACTAGTTGGATTTCCATTGGCATTCACATAACGACAACGAAAGAAATACTGCTTTTCAAAGGATAAACCAGAAATTGAATCATAACCAGTATTTACTATTTTACTTCGAAACTGAGGTGAATTATAAGTTGAAACACTGTCGTATTGATATTCAATTAGACTAGAAGCTGGAAGCATTCTAAAACTTAAATTTATAGACCCCTGGGCATTAAAATAGAAATTGGGTTGAGCCTTTGCTACCTTGTTTGTCATGAAGAAAACACAAACAAATAGAACATAAAATAAGAGCTTTATTTTCATAATAGAGTTCTTGTCAAAAATAAGACTTTCATTTTACCCAACAAAAAAAAATGCCCAGACAGAATCTGAGCATTTCAAATATTTTATTTATACCTACCAAAAATTATAAATCCGTTTGGTTCCATCGGTTCCCAATCCTTCTATCTGCATGCGCCCATTGGCGTTTTCTAAAGCAGATATTAAGGTGTTTGGGTCTTCACAAATCTTCCCATTGAACTTTAAGAAAATAAATCCATCCTCAATATTCATCGTGTTAAGCAAACCGCCTCTAATGTTTTTAACTTTAACACCATTGGTAATTTTATATTTCTGTTGTTCAACCTTCGAAACTGGCGCAAAATCAGCACCCAGCTTATCAGAACTAATAAACTTGTTGGTTTCTAAACTTGTTTCACCATCTTGATTGGTTAACACCATAGTGGTTTCCTTTTGCACTCCATTGCGCATATAAGTGATTTTAATTTTATCTCCCGGCCTATAATATGACATGTGTTCGTCAAAGCCTGATTTACTTGTAATGGCTTTGTCTTGAATTTTCACAACAACATCACCTTTCATTAAACCTGCTTTACTTGCTGGACTCTCATCGTAAGACATCTTTATTAAAGCACCATCGGTGGTCTTATTCACCTTTTCACTCATCTCATCTATTTCTTCTGCTTCAATTCCAGAATAACCTCTTTGAATTTGGCCGAAATCAATTAAGTCTTTCACTGCCTTCGCTACAATGTTTGCAGGTATAGCAAATCCGTACCCCGAATAACTTCCTGTTTGACTAAAAATAGCGGTATTTATTCCTACCAATTCGCCATTTAAATTTACCAAAGCGCCACCACTGTTTCCTGGATTAATTGCAGCATCTGTTTGTATAAATGATTCGATAGGAAATTGGTTGTTTACCACATTGATGTTTCTGCCTTTTGCACTAACAATTCCTGCGGTAACGGTTGAGGTTAAATTAAATGGATTCCCTACAGCTATAACCCATTCGCCAATTTGTAAGTCGTCTGAATTGGTCATCACTATAGCAGGTAAATTGCCTGCTTCTATTTTTAACAAAGCCAAATCTGTTGAAGGATCTGTGCCAATTAATTTTGCCGTATAGGTTTTCTTTTTATTGTTTAAAACCACTTCAATGTTTTGAGCATCTTTAACTACATGCAAATTGGTAACGATGTATCCATCTTTACGAACGATTACACCACTGCCAGTGCTGCTTACTTGACCTATACTACCGAAAGGGTCCCAACCATCAAAAAACATCCCAAATGGATTGCGCTGTTGCATCATAGCCGTGGTCTTTATGAAAACCACACTAGGCGTACTGACCTTAGAGGCCAAAACAAAACTTAAATTTGCATCTGCTACATTTCCATTGTATGATGTCAGCAGTCCCTTTAATTCATTCTGCACCAAGATCTCTTTGGATTCTTGATGCATATAATTTGTAAATACATACGCGCCTAAAGTTCCACAAACAAGAGCTAATACGGCGTTTAAAACTGTTTTTTTCATGAATCTATGTGGTGATATCTATTACTATTTTTATTCTGATTTCAGGATTGTTAGGGTCGTTGGTATACATGATTATATATTTCGTATGGGATGCAATAGATTGGTTAACAGTATCTATAGTTAAAACCAATTGTATACTTTCTCCAGCTTCCAATACTTGCTTTCCAATTTTATAACTTATGCATGAGCAATTGGGTAAAATAGAATGCAACTTTAACGGCGATTTACCATTGTTGGTAATGTTAATGGTATATGAAAATTTTTCGCCGGCAGAATGTTTTCCCAAATCAATTACTCCCTTAGGATCCATTTTAATTATTGGTGCATTCTTTAAATCCTTTTTACTCATTTTTGAAAAATCTTCTTTCAAATTGGCATGGATATGTAAGATTTTTGTTGAACCATTTGGATCGTCAGTTATCAAACCAATTCGTCTCCTAATTTCACCATAAGGCCCCAATTTACTTGCATCAACCGTAATGGTAATGGTTATAGAATCATTCACATCAATTAAACTATCTCCAATATTTACATCAATGTAATCAGGGGTCTCAACTTCATAAATTCTAATTGGATAACCCATATAATTAAAGGCTTTGTATTTAAAAACACGCTTTTCTGTATTTAGCAATGTATTCAATTCAGCCATGGTGGTTGTAAATGCCAAATTGGAATACGTTGTAGAATAATCACTTGGTCTATTGGCCAAATTAGCCTCTGGAATTACATAACCTGTAATCATAAGACTTTGAAATAAATCGGTGTTGTTGTTAAAATACACAAACACATTTTTATGAAATTCACCACCGCGACCACGTGTTCCGTAAATGGCTTTTACATAACCAGTATCTCCAGGCTGAATGGTATCTTTAATATATTCAGGGGTTGTACAACCGCAACTGGTTTCAACTTTTGAAATCCAAATAGGCTTGTTGCTGATGTTCTTAAAACTAAAAACTGCTATTGCATTTTCACTTTCCTCTTTTATATTTCCAAATTCATGTAAGAGTTTTTTGAATTTTACGGTGGTGTTTATTTGCGCATTGAGCAAATTTTGTAACCCCATAAAAAGCAAAACAAAGCCTAATTTTTTCATATTAATCATTCCTTCAAATTTCATACAAATTTTATCCCTAAGAGCAATAATTTTTTTAAAAGGTTGCTTATTCCTGAATATCTTTGCAAAAACAATGCTTAATAAGAACCTAGATGCAGATGCTGACAAACTAAGTCAAACTGACAGAGACATTGAAAAAGTGCTGCGCCCAGCCCAATTTGATGACTTTGCAGGCCAAGACAAAATCTTGGACAATTTAAAAGTATTTGTGAAAGCAGCTGTGCAACGTGGAGAAGCACTCGACCATGTTCTTTTACATGGCCCTCCCGGTTTAGGGAAAACCACCTTGGCCAACATTATTGCCAATGAACTACAGAGCAATATCAAAATAACCAGTGGACCCGTACTTGAAAAACCAGGTGATTTGGCTGGATTGCTTACCAACCTTGAAGAAGGCGATGTTCTCTTTATTGATGAAATTCACCGCTTAAGTCCTGTCGTTGAAGAATATTTGTATTCCGCAATGGAAGACTATAAGATAGATATAGTTCTTGACAGTGGTCCAAGTGCCCGTTCGGTGCAAATTACTTTGGCTCCATTCACTCTAGTTGGTGCAACAACAAGGTCTGGTTTATTAACCTCTCCATTGCGCGCCCGTTTTGGTATTACAAACAGATTAGAATATTACAACACCGACCTATTGGCTAAAATTGTTACCCGTTCTGCAGGTATTGTTAAGGTTCCTATTGTAAATGAAGCTGCTTATGAAATTGCAAGAAGAAGTAGAGGAACCCCGAGGATTGCCAATGCTTTGCTTAGAAGAACCCGCGACTTTGCTCAAATTAAAGGCAATGGTGAAATTACTTTAGAAATTGCAAAATATGCCCTTGAAGCCTTGAACGTGGATGCCAATGGTCTCGACGAAATGGACAACCGCATTTTAAGCACCATCATTGATAAATTTAAAGGTGGTCCTGTTGGTATTAACACCATAGCAACTGCTGTTGGTGAAGAAGCGGGAACCATTGAAGAAGTATACGAACCTTTCTTAATTCAAGAAGGATATTTAATGAGAACAGCAAGAGGTAGAGAGGCCACAGAATTGGCATTCAAACACCTTGGTAGAATTCATTACAACAAAGGACACGAATTGTTCTAAAAGTATTGGGACTTAAATTTCTCAAACGAAATTCTACAATTTTCAACCCAATGCGAATGGTCACCATCATCTGATACCCATTTGTACGCAGAAAACTTTACGCCGAATTTTCTACAGGCTTTTGCCATGGCATAGCATTCCATATCAAATACGGATGCGTTTTTTATTGACTCTAAATATTCAATAGAATATTTATCTTCTTGGTTTTGATCGTAAAAATAGTCGGTCGAAAAACAAGAAAAATCTGAATCTTGATCTATCTGAATAAATGGTTCTACAGGTTCAAAAGGCGATAAGCCATAGTCGCATATCGGTCTGGCATCAATGTCTTGGTATACTTTTCCTATTCTTAGTATTTCTCCATAATGGTGGTTTAACGATCCACATGAACCAATATTTACAATCTCTGTATATCCTTTTTGTATGCACTCAAAAACACCCATGGCGGCGTTTAGTTTTCCTACCCCACAAACCAATACCGGAATGCCATTCACTTCTTGAGCATGGTTTAATTCTTCACCTACAGCAACTAAAAATACCTTACTCATAATCGATAATGCTTTTAACCGACAGATCAGAATTTAAAAACTTCAAATTAATAAGAACCAATTTATCCTTTACGGTATATCCTGCATTCTTAGCCAATTCCTCTGCAGCATTCATAGTTCCACCTGTGGCCAAAACATCGTCAACTATGATTGCAGTTCCTTCTCCTTGTTTAATTTCTAATATATCCGTTCCGTATTCTAATTGATATTCTAAAGCTATTTTGGGTGGTGGTAATTTTCCCTTTTTACGGCACAAGACCAAGCCACCACCAAAGTGTATTGATAAAGCAGATGCAAAAATAAATCCCCTTGATTCAATCCCTATCCAATAATCAGGTAATTCAACCTTCTCACCCATCAAAATTATTGCTTCTTTAAAATACTTTGATTTTAATAATTGACTGATGTCTTTAAAATTTACACCCGGAATTGGAAAGTCTGCGACTTCTAGAATCTCATTTTTTATTTGCTCCAACATTTATTTATTTGCTAAAATTACTTTGCTTTCAATTGCTTTCAAAACCATGTCTGTAGCGCCTGAGTTGCCTTCTATAAAGCTTTTACAAGCCATTTTGTGTGACTGAACTTCACTGCCTTTCAAAAAGTATGAAAGTGCATTCTCAAAATCAGCCAATTCGCGTACTTGTTTGGCAACCCCAGCTTCTAATGCCATTGCAGCTTCTGGATATTTCTCTGTATTCGGACCAAATACAACAGGCACACCATAAGCCAATGCTTCTAAAATATTGTGCAAGCCTTTACCAAAAGCACCACCGATAAATGCCATATCTGCATACAAATAAGCTGAAGCCAAATGACCAATGGTATTCAACACCATTACATTGGATTCTGCCATTTCATTTTCCGTGTACAACTGTGGATGGTAATCAGAAAATCTATTTACAATATCGGCTATATGTCCCTCTGATACATCATGAGGAACAATTAAAAATTTGTATCCATGATCAGGATTCTTTAGGTAAAACGCATGAAGTATGCGTTCTTCTTCTGGCCAACTACTGCCCAAAATAACAAGTTGTTTGTTTCCTTTAAACTGAGCAATTTTTTCGTTTTCTTGAGCCAACAAAGACAACTGTTTTACCCTGTCATATCTGGTATCTCCCGATAAAAATACATTTGTAAGACCTTTTGTCTTCAACAAGTCTAAGGTGTTTTTATCTTGAACAAAAATGCCTGTATATTGAGGAAGAAGTTTGAATAAAAATTTACCTAGCTTAGAGAATAGAAATTGCTTCTCCCTGAATACTGCCGAAATTAAAAACACAGGAATATTCTGTTTAAACAATGCTTTCAAATAAAAATACCAGATTTCATACTTCACAAAAATTGCAACATCAGCTTGTAAATACTTAAGTGTTTCTTTGGCAGCCTTAGGACTATCCAATGGTAAATACATTACAATATCTGCTAAAGGATAATTGTGCCTTTGTTGGTATCCCGATGGCGAAAAAAAAGTAACAACAATACTGTTATTAGAATTCTTGTTTTTTAAGGCTTCCATTAAAGGTCTTGCCTGTTCAAACTCCCCCAAACTGGCACAGTGAAACCAATACCTTGGACCTTTCTTTTCTAAGGGTTTACTTGGAATGTTTCGCAGTTGTGCTTCTAAAAATTGCTTGGTTTTTCCTTTTTTAATCAAAGGATTTACCATTGGAATTAACCCCTTTATGATACCAATTATGCAACGGTAAACTACAGACATATCTATTCGAAGAATCTCTCCTCGTCACCTTTTTTATTGCCTGCTTGTCTTCCTGAAAGTGAAATCATAATTCCAATCTTTAGTCCCAAAAGCATATCGTTGCGCAATTCAGTATCTGCTTTTCTAGTGTCATAATTATAAGAACGTCTGTTCTTAGTAAATCCATTTAACAATTCCATTCCAACATAAAAATTCAATCTACCTTTTGGATCTATGCGCTGATAACCAACGAATCCACGTAGCATTAGACCATTCGTTAAACGGTCATAACCCTTGTAGTAATTGTTTTCTAATTGTGGCAATACCGTTCTTTGAAAAGTGAATTTAAGTTTGTGTTGCATAAACCCTAATCCTCCTGTTATTAATAGGCCTGAATTGCGTTCAAAACTTCCCAATGGAATTATTTTGCCAAAATCAACATGCCAATTATAACCCCTTTCATACATTCTAACATCTGCATAAGTGCCTGTATTATCAATTAACAAACCACCATTGCCAATCATAGAATCTAATATTCCACTTTCTTTAACCCGTCCAGAAAAAATGGTATTTACACCACCCTGCACTTGGAAGTTTTTGCCAAATTTATAGGCTAGGGTAAAACCAACTGAATTACTTCCACCAAAACGCTTGCTTAAAATACCAATAGGCGCTTGCCTGCCGTAATTCATACACAACAAAACAGTGTTTCGGTATACGCTGTTCTTTGGTTTGGAAACTGCTGTTGTATCAGCAGAGAATGCCCAAATCGGGCAAAAAAATAAACAAATAATTATCGCTCTAAAATTGTACACATTGCAAATATACAAAAAAACAATCTCAGACAATAAATCCTAATCAGAACTATGCCAATTGGCCATTTACATAGACTGAATAACTTACGTTTGAACCGTATTCCAAAGCTTTAGAAACAGAACAATATTTGGTAAATGACAGCTCAGCAGCGCGTTTTGCCTTGTCCAAATCAACTGCTCCTTTTATTAAAAACTTAACTTCTATGTCTTTGTAAACTGAATGGTCTTCAACCTTAATGCTATCACTTTCCACCTCAACTTGAAAATCTTGAATGTCTTGTCTTTGCTTCTTTAAAATAGAAATTATATCAATGGCACTGCAACCACCAATTGAAACCAATAACAATTGCATAGGGCGCATACCCTTGTGATGGCCACCTATGCTTTCAGAACCATCCATTAATAAAGTATTGTTGGTATCGTTTGTAGCCTCCATTAAAAAGTCGTCGTCAATGCGTTTAATATTTATTTTCATAACGTAATATAATGATGCAAAATAAGGTCTTAGAATTCTCTTTACAAGTGACAAACATCACAAACAAAAACTGTAGGCTTTTATTCGCCTTACAAAGAATTATTTGGGTAACGATTCATGGGGTGGAAAACACCACATGAACTAAAATTATGTTTTAAGCGTGGGTATTGTGCAATTTGTAATAATACCCTTGTTTTGAAAGAAGCTCTTGGTGATGTCCTCTCTCAACAATACGGCCTTTATCCATTACAATAATTTCATCTGCATCTTGAATGGTGCTAAGTCTATGTGCAATTACCAATGTGGTTCTTCCCTGACGCAAACGGTCGAGGGCCTGTTGAACCAATTTTTCACTTTCATTGTCCAAAGCTGAAGTGGCTTCATCCAAAATTAATATGGGTGGATTTCTTAACAAAGCCCTAGCTATAGCCAATCTCTGTCTTTGTCCTCCACTTAACTTGCTTCCACGTTCGCCAATTACTGTGTCAAAACCATTTTCCGTAGCCATTATGAATTCATACGCATTGGCCAATTTTGCAGCTTCTTCAACTTCTTGCATGGTATGTCCAGTTTGTCCAAACAAAATATTATTGCTAATGCTGTCGTTAAACAAAATCGCTTCTTGGGTTACGATTCCCATTAGCGAACGCAAATCGTCAATTTTATATTCGCGTATATCTCTACCATCAATTTCTATTGCACCTTCAGCGACATCATAAAAACGAGGTAATAAATCAGCCAAAGTACTCTTTCCACTTCCGCTCGATCCAACCAATGCTACTTTTTTATTCTTCGGTAGTTCAAAACTTACTCCATCCAATACCTTCTCAGTTTTGTAAGCAAATGAGATATTCTTGTAGGATATTCCGCTTCTTAATTCAGAAATAGATACTGGATTTGCCTTTTCAATAATTTTAATATCCGTGTTCAATATTTCTTCATAGCGGTCCATTCCAGCTGCTCCTCTTTGCACCATTGGAAAGGCTTGAGACAATTGTTTGAATGGTGGAATAACTTGACTAAAAATTGCAAAATAGGCCAAGAACGCAGAACCAGCAATTTCTCCATTAAACACCATGTTGCCACCAAACCAAAGCAATACGCCCGCTACAAAAATGGCCAAGGTTTCAGAAATAGGAGAAGCCATATCTCCTCTATGGTTCACTTTGATATTTGCAGTGGTTGATCTATCATTTAAATTTTTAAATTTCAAACGAAAAACTTGCTCCACAACAAAGGCCTTAATGATTCTAATGCCTCCTAAAGATTCTTCTAAAAAGGATAAAACAGTGCTTTGCTCTTCTTGATTGCGTTTTGATTTGCGTCTCAAAGATTTGCCCAATAAAGCAATAGAACCCGCCGCCAAAGGAAGTAATATAATTACATACAAGGTTAGGGTTGGACTCATGTAGACCAAAGTTCCTATATAGAAAATTATACTGACAGGTTCTTTAAAAATTGCTTCCAAAGATGCCATCAAACTCCATTCAACTTCTTTCACATCATTGCTCATGCGCGATATGATATCACCCTTGCGTTCGTCACTAAAATATGAAATGGGTAAATCTAAAATTTTATCATATACCCTTTTGCGAATATCTTGAATAACACGGTTTCTGAGTATAACCAAATAATACAAAGCCATATATCTGGCGATGTTTTTTATAACTGTGGCGACAACCAAACTGATACAAATTAAAAACAACGCTTCACGTTTATTGTCTTGCACAAACTCGGTCATCCATTGTATAAAATCGCTGTACAATGAATTAAAGTCGCTACCCCCACTTGACTTCTGTCTGAATGCATCTTTGTTGTTGTTAAACATAAAATCTAACAAAGGCATCAGCAAGGCAAGAGAAAATAGTCCGGCAATAATTTGTATCAAATTAAAGAGCATATTAAGCGCTGCCAACCCTTTAAAAGGGATTATCAGTCTTATCATGCGAACCATAGCTTTCATTAGGGCAAAGTAAAGCTATTTTTAACGGATGTCAAATACAAATTCTAACTTGAAATGAGCTAAGTTGAATGTTAATAAAGAAACAATCATGCTACAAATTCAATAAATCTGAGTACTCTTTGTTGAGGTATAATTTTTCTCTACCTGAAGATTTCTCCAGTAACAATCCCATTTTTACCATATGGTCTAAATACGTATAAGCGGTTTGTCTGTGGCAACCCAATGCTGAACAAATCATTTTGGGTTTGATATATGGTTTCAAAAACAACACCTCCAATAGCTCATCGGCAGGTAAAAAATAATCGGTATATTTTTCCAATTGGTCTTTAAATTTCTTCCGAAGTTGTATAAATGATCTGGTTTTTTCTAATAAAAGAATAGCTGAGTCCTCAATACTCTGAATCATAAATAGTATCCATTTTTCAAAACTGCGATGAATCAAAACCTCCCTTAAGAGTGAATTATAGCTTTCTTTATCCTTAAATAAAACTGAAGAAATTGGGAGACAGTTATACAACAAGCCATTTTCTCTTAAAAATAGCTTTGATAAGGTTCGTGCACTGTGACCATTCATTACAGTATATGGCGACAATGCACGGAATTGATAATGCAATAAAGCCAAATTCTGTAGGCTACTGGTTTTGTTCATTTGCTTCAGCCCCTTATCCAAATCTTCCTTTAAATACTGAATCAAACTTGGATTATTAGGGGTTGTATACAAACAGAGATTGGTAAAATAGCTTTGAACTCTCAGCTCTTTCTTTTCTCTAAATAGCTCCGATTGCCTTTTGTTTTGAAACATAAATGTTGGCGCTAAATTCTGAACTGTAAGTGAATCAATTTCATCTTTCCATTCAATAGACTTTAATATCAATTTGGCATTGATTTCATTTAGATTATTCTCTGAAGAATAGGCCTCTAACAAACGTTGTACGGATATAGATATACCCTCCAAATCAAAAGAATATTTGCCATCTATCAATTCAATTAAATTAAAGAAATTTTGTATGCCATTACTAATCTGTGCATCCACATATCCATTCAAATGATAGATTGCTTTCCAACAAGATTCTGAAGCGAAATTCAGATCAATTTGATTTGCTATTTTTAACTCGTTGAGTGGTTTTAACTGATTATGTGGTAATTGACTATTTATCAAATTTATGTCGAATTATTTCACAATTTTCGACATTTTAACTGAAATAATTAAACTTTTTTCTGTTTTTCAGTGATTGGCATCATTTGATTTTAATTCGAATCACCTAATTTTGCACGCAAATAAATCGAGAATGTCTTCAACATCAAGTAAGAATTTAATTCAAGAGAAACCATCCCACAAACAAATGAAACAGATATCAGAGTACTTCGGAAAAAGTGTTTTCGGACCAAAAGCAATGGCCGAATTCGTTAGTAAAGAAGCCATCAAGGCTGTAAATGAATCAAGAAATACCGGCAAACAAATGGACCGCAAAATGGCGGACCAAATTGCAGAAGGTATGAAAAATTGGGCCATCGAAAAAGGTGCTACCCACTACACCCACTGGTTCCAACCTTTGCGTGGTTCTACTGCAGAAAAGCATGATGCTTTCTTTGACCCAACAGGAATTGATACAGGTATTGAAGTTTTCACCGGTAAAGCATTGGTTCAACAAGAACCAGATGCATCTAGTTTCCCTAATGGTGGAATTAGAAATACATTTGAAGCAAGAGGTTATAGCGTTTGGGATCCTTCTTCTCCGGCGTTTATTATGGAAAAAGCAAGTGGTAAAACCTTATGCATTCCTACCATTTTTGTTGCCTATACTGGTGAGGCTCTTGACTACAAAGCACCTTTAATTAAATCAACCAATTTCTTAACCCAAAACACTGCAGCGGTTTGTCAATATTTCGATGCAAACGTTAAGAATACTAAAGTATCTCTAGGTATTGAGCAAGAATATTTCTTAGTTGATGAGGAACTATACCACCAAAGACCTGACTTGGTATTTGCAGGTAGAACCTTGGTTGGCAATATGCCAGCGAAAGGTCAACAATTAGAAGACCACTATTTTGGCAGTATCCCTGAAAGAGTATACAACTATATGACAGACTTTGAAAAAGAAGCGCTTAAATTAGGTATACCTCTTAAAACAAGACACAATGAAGTTGCTCCAGGTCAATACGAATGTGCACCAATGTTTGAAGAAGCTGACATTGCAATCGACCACAATTCTCTATTAATGGATGTTATGCAATCAGTTGCAAGCAGACACAAATTAAAAGTTATTTGGCATGAGAAACCATTCAAAGGTGTGAATGGTTCTGGAAAGCACAACAACTGGTCTTTAATTACCGACACTGGTGTTAACTTACTATCTCCTGGTCACAGCCCAATTGATAACTTACAGTTCTTAACTTTCTTTATCAATACAATTAAAGCGGTTCACGACCATGCTGACTTATTAAGAGCAAGTATTGCAACAGCAGCCAACGACCATAGATTAGGCGCCAACGAAGCTCCTCCAGCTATCATGTCTGTATTTATTGGAAGTACCTTGAGTGAGGTGTTAAACCAATTCCAAGCAGCTAAAACGCCAGCTAAAACAGGTAAAGTAAGTGAAAAAACAATTAGTGTTTACCGTATCCCTGAGATTCTATTAGACAATACAGACCGTAACCGCACATCTCCTTTTGCTTTCACTGGAAATAAATTTGAGTTCAGAGCAGTTGGGTCAAGCGACCATTGCGCAAACGCTATCATTGTATTAAATACTATTGTAGGTAATCAATTGGCAGAATTCAAAAAAGAAGTAGATGCTTTAATTAAAAAGAAAACCAACAAACTTCTAGCAATTGAACAAGTATTAAAATCTTACGTTAAAGCAACCAAAAAAATCATTTTTGAAGGCAATGGTTACGGTGACGAATGGGTAAAAGAAGCAACCAAAAGAGGTTTGAGTAACATCAAAACCACACCTTATGCTTTAGATGCATACAGCACCAAAGCAAGCAAAGATTTGTTTGTTAAAAATAACATCTTCACCATTAAAGAACTTGAAGCCCGTACCGAAATTAAATTTGAAAACTACTTGTTGAAAATTCAAATTGAAGGTAGAATTTTAGGCGAATTGGTTAAGAATTATGTTATCCCTTCAGCTGTTGAATACCAAAAGAAATTAATCGACACCATTGAAGGTCTTAATAGAATTGGTCAAACCAAAGCAGAAAACAAAGGCTTATATACTTTAGCAAAAGAAATCTCTGCCAATGTGAATGCTATCTGGGACAACAACAACAAAATGGTTGACGAAAGAATCAAAGCAAACAAATTGACCCACGCAGATAAAAAAGCAAAAGCATATTGCGATAAAGTAAAACCTTATTTTGACAGCATCCGCGAAAGCGCTGACAAATTAGAAGAGCTAATCGACAACGATGCTTGGAAATTGCCTAAGTACCGCGATCTATTATTCTTGAAATAAGGAATATAAAAACGACTAAAAAAAAGAAAGTCCCATCTGTTTCCAGGTGGGACTTTTCTTATTCTATCGAAACCCTACTGTTTTAAAATTAATACCTTAAAGGTTTCTGTCACATTTAACTCATTAGTGAGCATAAAGGTGTACATACCATCTGCTAAGGTTTCGAAACTATATTCAATAGTTCCATTTATCATTTCCGTTGTCTTTGGATAAACCTGTAGTCCAACAGAATTAATGATTTTTATCTCTGCTCCTGCCTCTAAAGAAAAGCCTTGAACATATACTTTATTGCTGCTAGGCACAGGATAAATTGCTAGTAAATTACTGCCACTTCCATCACATGACGATCTCAATATACCAGAGTATTTAACCTGATTTTGTAGGTCAAGCAACTTAATACGGTAATAAACTACTGCTGCACTTTGAATGTCTTTAAATGTATATGGAATCTTTTCACTACTTGAATTTACCAATTTAAATTCTTTGCAAACCATCCAATTAATTCCATCAATACTGCTTTCAAAGCTTATTGTTCCACCATCTACTGAATTGGCTACACAAGTTACTAATCTACCTCCCTCTATACAATCTGATTTCAAGCTTGAAAACACTACCGGCAATGGTATCAGCCACGAAATAGTGTAATTTGCTCTTGGTCCTACTCTATTCGCCGCATCCATATATCGGTATTGGAAAATGATGTTGGTGGTATTTATTTGGCTGTATTTTGCAATTAATCTATTCGGATTAAAATTAGTAATTACCAATGAATCTGTAATTTTCTCTCCTACACCTAAAACACCATCCCCATTTGCATCATAATACAATTCGTTTTGATTTGGTGCATACACTATCACCTTTCCACCTGTTCCCAAATTCCCATCTTCTGGATCTGATGCAGACAATGCTCCTGGAGCTAAACCACCTCTATTGAGACGCATAGTGTCATTCAAATTAAAAGATGGCGTATTGATATTATAAGTCTGAACCGTGTTAACTGGTGGGCGCTCTATACCCAAATTAACATTGGTAATATTGTTGCTAGTAATAGTTAAGTTAATATTTCCATTAGGTGTACCTGATTCTATGCCGGTTCCAGCTGTATTTCCTGTTCCGTATTGTTCACCTGTATTTACCCATCCTGAAGGCAAAGAAGCTGATGGAGCAGTTGCACCAATACCAACAACTGAGGTAGATAACCTTAAGGTATAACTTGAAAGTCTAACACCTGTTAGAGAGTAAGTACCGTTCAAAGGATTAACCAATGAACTATCAACTACCAATCCTAAATTATCAACTAGATAGACATACATACTCGTAGAAGATGGGTTACCAAATCCTCTACCATCGATTAAACTATTGACCAATCCATTGGTGTCATTAAATAGCCTGCCTGTAACAGTAAAATTACATCCTGATGTTCTAGAATACAACACCGTTCTTTGCTGGTACGTATTGCAATTGGCATCTTTTACTTTTATTAAGTACGATCCAGCTTGTAAATTTTTAATAACAAATGAATCCTTATTAATCGTAGCAGTGCTAAATGCATTTGTTGCTTCATTGAACCAAAATATTCTATATGGAGCTACTCCAGAAAACTTTACAGTTATACTGTCTAGATTGCTTCCGGCACATATACTATCTGTTGTTTTAATAATACTGGTTCCACCAATAAAAGGCTTTATATTCGGAACTGTATATCCCGCATCAATGTTTGGAGCGGCTTGTGCAGTTGCATCATTTTGTCCCCATACCAGAGCAATATTTGCACCATCTGTACCCGCATTGTTAGCTGCAGTTTTGGTCCAAAAATTTGCACCATTTAAATTTCCAGTGGTTGAACCTATTGCAATGGTTTGATAAGCAGATAGAGCTATCCCATTATTAGAAGTAGTTTCATTATAACTTACGCCCCCAATAGTTACCGCCGCATCAGTAGCATCAATATCAGAATTAAAAGATACCCTATCAGGTAGACCATCTCCTGTAACATCTACGTATAAAAAAGTATTTGCAGTTGCCGTTACCAAGGCTTGTTCGTAATTTAAAGTACCATAACTTGCATGTGTTGGATCACAACCTGGCCCTATGCTCATTAGAACTTTTGGCGTCAGATTGGCTGTTGGAATCGGCGTAAATCCCCAATCTGAAATAGGACTATTATGGTCTGCTGAAGTAATCATTGCAAAACCCACAGTTGAACAGTACCTGTAACCAAAACCTGAATTGTTTACAGTTTCAGATGTACTAGAATTTGCTGGAACAGAAATAGTGGTAGTGCCACCACCTCCTGCTGTTGTTGTTCTTGTTACTGTAATAGCTGACGAAGTATTGTTGTATAAAAATACCCTCATACCTAAACCTGGTACTCCTGGCATATAATGACAAGTTGATAATTGAGAGTTAGGAATTAAAGAGTAGGTTCTGCCCTCATAACCTGCACCTGCAGTTTGAAAATCACCTGTCATTAATGTTACCATTATTGGTTTGTTCGATTTAACTGTTGCACCTTGATTGACAGTAACAACAGCACCATTGAATCGACTGTCTACATACCTGGTTTCTCCCATTGCCAAGGTGTCTCTAATATCTACAGTTCCATTGGCATCTCTATCAATTCTAATAATGGTATTATTTTCTTTGGCCATAATTGAAATACTTGAAATTTCAACTGATATGCCACCATTGGTTGTATTCTGACCAATAGGCAAAGTATAAGCTGTATCCCATTTATTTACTGGAGGTACTGAAGTTCCACTCATACTAACAGTACCTCCAGTTCCCCATGCAAACTTAGCCAATGCGCCCACACCTCCAATGAAAATTTTATCTCCGCCATCATAATCTACATAGGCACGCAAGGTGTCATCTTTTCCTGCTGCATTAGGATCGTAGCTTGTTAAGCCTGTATGCCCAGTTTTTATAGAGTTAGAAAGTATTATAGCTTTACCAGCATCTAAAATGTCAGTTGGAAATCCTGGAGCTACACCATTACTTATATCACCATCTCCCCATATTTTAGTACTCGATTGTGTAGGTGCTTTAATATTTGCCTCAAATCCATCTTCCCATTGGTCATACACCACAATAGCATCACTGGATACAGAAAGCCCTGCATAAAATTGAACAGGATCTGCATTAGATGATTTAATATCCTCTAAAAAATCCATTGCCTCATTCTCAGGAATAGGCATAAAAAATTGAGTAGAATCACAATTAAACAAAGACCTTAACAGCACCACTGCGGTATCACAAGTGTTGTCTAGAGTTGTGTTAATATTACCATCTAAACCGGCATCACAAACTCTGTAAGAAAAATAATCTACACCATCAAAACCAGTATTGGGCGTATATCTATAATATCCAAAGGTATCAAAGGTTAAAGTTCCATTAGCAACAGTTAAATAACCTGGTGTATATTTTCTTAAATCACGGTCTATATTTATATCATTTAAACCAACAAAACCTCGCCCAGTGCCCGGATTCATAAACACCCTAGTATCAGCAATTGCATTTACAGGATTGTAACATGTATGGGTTCTCATAACTCCATCTATAAACAAAGTGCCAGCAGTTCTAGTTATTCTAACATATCGCAATCCACCTGCCGGGACAGTAAAATTGGCATAAACAGCTGCTGTCGTTGTAGAACCTGATAAATTTCCTAAACTTGTGAATGTTACACTGTCATTAGAATACTCAACAGTTGCTGTAGGCGTTCCAGCGCTTCTAGCCCATGAAACTGTTAAAGTAGAACCTTGAGCTACCCATTTTTGCAAATCAATAACCAAAGGAACCGCTGAACTTAATGTTGCAGAATTCGCTGCTGATAGAACCGTTGTTGCAGCTAAAATAGTTCCAGTAGCGTTGGCGGGACTGACGTTTCCTCCTGCCGCTAAAACGCCATAACCAGTTGATGCCGTTGCAGTGCCTACAGGGCAAGTTTGAGCTGAAATTTTAATGAAGCTAAATGCTAAGAAAAATAAAAGTAAACTTCGCTTTCGCTTAATGAATGGAAATGAAAGATTGAACTTGAAAAATGAGTTATCTAAAAATAACCCAAAGCCGAAATGTGATTCCCGACGTTTTAGTAAATACATATATATGGTAATCTAAAATTTATTCTTTTTTGCTTTCATTCAATTTCATTGTTTTGTTTATAGTTTTATTTATAATGTCAAAAAACATGATACAAAACCATGCTTTTGATTGTACAAATCAAGAATAATATTGTTTATTAAGCTAATTATCAAGTATTACATTTTCAACATTTGTATATTTTTATAAGCATTTTAACCTAAAATTGATATCAAAACCATGGTTTTTTTGCTATTTTTAAGCGATATTTAATACCTATTTTGATATAAAATAATCAATATATATTCTCGTAATTACTTATTTTTAAATGTATTAGCATTTTAGAATTAAAAGAAAATCAGTTATCCCAATAAGTATTTTTACTTAGTTTATTCAAAAAAATGGATTCAAACTTTTGTTTAAGCATTGAGTGAAAATAAATAAACAAAAGGCGAATCTTAAAACTTCTTTGAACTTAATTTAAGATTTGTGATAGATTTTAAATTCTACTTAACACTTAAAAATACAATTCAATCAATTTAGTTTTCTATATATTTGAATCGTTCATGCGCATTAAAGCAATCAATGTATACGCTTCCATTAGTCTAATAATAGGCATGGCTGTAACCTATGCCGTTATACAATATTTGTATGGCGTTTTCACCCAGCCATATTTTTGGGATGAATTAGGTGTTTACAGCCGTTCTTCTATGCATCTCAGTGAATACGGACTGAGCCTATTTCCAAATTCTGTTCCTGATGAATTATCCCGCGGTCACCCTTTGTTGTGTCCCTTATATTTCGCAATAGCCTTTAAGCTTTTCGGTTGTAATCCTTTAACTGCCCATCTTGCCGCAGCTGTCTTAAATTCAATCGGGTTTATTTTTGTATTCGCAATCTTTCAGAAAAACACAAAGCCTTTTGTAGCTGTTGCCGCTACTTTGGCCATTTTTGTTCAAGCATTATTTTTATCTCAGTCAGTTCTCATACTGCCTGAAATGCCGCTTATGGTGTTCACCCTAGCAGCTGTTTACTTTTATTTAAATGAAAAGATTCTCCTCTCTTCACTGTTTATTGTACTTGCATTGCAAATCAAGGAATCAGCTCTCGTCCTGCCATTTGCATTTTTAATCTCAGAATCTCTAAAACAAAAGAAAGTATTCACTAAAAACAACCTTTACCTTTTTGCCTTCCCTGTACTTAGTTTTCTTATTTTTATAGCCATTCAAAAGTTTCAAAGAGGCTATTTCTTTTACCCGCTTCATACTTCCCTTGCTTCATCTGACCCCTATTACATCAACGAACGCTGGCAAAATTTTAAAGAATTTTTTCTTTACCAACAAGGTCATATATACTTTGTAGTAGCTTTAGCATCGATGCTATTACTCAACCTAGTTATTAAGTTTAAAAGCATACCAAATCTTATCAAAAACAAAATGAGCATTTATCCTATTGTAGTTATAGGAAGTATTGCTTTTTTGGTTTTGAATTATTTCCTAAGTAGATACACGCTCTATTTTTTCATATTCATTTACATTGCATTTTTTCTGCTTGTATTTAACCTGCTTAAAGACAAACAAAATCTTGCCTACGTATTGGCTTTTGCACTTGCAGTACTAGGGATTATGAATTGGAACCGTGATAAAGATTATACAGATATTGACTTCTCTTACAGCCAACATATTAAGTCTGTTCAATTGGCAATCGATGAACTAAACACTGATTCATTCAACAACAAAACCATTGGTATGGACTTCCCGGTTTCTGCAGTATATTGGAATTCAAACAACGGATTTCAAATAAAAGACAACCATAAAATGTGCCCTTTATATGACTCTGCTTGCCCAAAAGACTTTATACTCTTAAGTCACCCAGGCAACATGGCCGACACTGCTAAATTTAAAGATTCCTACAGCTTTTACAAAGAACTTCGCAAAGGATATGCTTACTGTAGAATTTATAAAAAGAAATAATTAACGCTCTATCACCAGTCGTTTCCAAACTGTATCTGTACCCATTTCAATCCGTATCAAATACATCCCATTTTGAATGCCATGCATATTGATAGAATTTCTATCTGATGCATAAATCTTCTCATCAAACATCATACGGCCATTTAAATCAAACACAGTCAGAATAGCATTCTCAGGAACCTCAATTTGTAGTATTTCTTTAACAGGATTTGGATACAATTTTACCCTAGTAGACAACAATGAAGATTGCAATGTGCTGGTTCTATAATCTAAAGTAAATCTGAAAGTATCAATTCGACCACAACGCCCTATTCCGCTATACAAAACCACGGTGTAATCTCCACTATCAGTAAATTGTTTTAATCCAATATTTTTTATATAACTAGAGTCATAAAAAGTAGAATCTGTGCGGCCAAATTTCCACATGCACAACAAAGCATTGCTGTCTACATGTTTAATAAACTTCATGCCGAAGTCTACCATATATTGAGTGCCAGAAACTGGTTTTGCAAAGGCTGTATACTCCGGAGTTGTTTGAACAATTACATTCAAAGAATCACTCGACGTGCACGTAGTTAATGGATTGGTATACGTGTAAATCATTTTATACGGTCCGTGGAAGGTATTGGTATGCGGACTGGTTTGTGGATCGAAAAACCTTCCATTAACAAGTCCTTGACCTGACCAAGTACCAACCATTCCCGCTGGAATTATATTCATCAAAGGGGTTAAACCTCTGTTGTAACAAACAGTATCCTCAGCATCAATTTGCACAATTGGCAATCCGTTAACAATAACATAAATGCTGTCTTTGTAATCGCAAATTCCTTTATTTGTGTAACGCAACAAATACATACCTGATCCTATTGCTGGCTTGAAATATTTTCCGCCTATAATTGAACTGTCTAATTTTTCGGCAATACTTGGAATACTTCTGTTTCTAGATCCTGCATATTCTATGGTTTCCCATGTGCCATTTAACACTGCTTGGTTGTTGCTGTCTTTAACAAAACTATCTAATGCCACAAGGCCTTGATTTAAACACAATCTAATAGAATTATTGAATTTAAACTTCGCCTCTAACACCACTTTAATGGTTGCAGTATCTGAGCGCTGACAACCTGTAATTGCATCTTTGAAGGTATATTCTACAAGATAAATTCCATCGGAACTTGAAGTAAAAGGCGCACTAATATCCAAAGTAAAAGTAACAGGAACAGTCGGTACACTGCTTATGACAGTGCTTGCATTGGCATTACTTCCACTAGGAACAGACAAACAACGGAACGATTCAATTCCTCCAACTTTACTAAATGGTTTAACAACCAAATTGTTTAAAGTTACTGAATTTTGCTTAATACAATAAAGGCCATCTACCACCTGGACTTCAGGATTTGGATTAATACGAATTGATTTACACTCGCGGTTGTAGCAAGACTTATAGTCTCTGAAATCATAGCAAATGGTATCGCGCAAACCTGTCTTAGGCACTTGGCCATTTTGAATAAAACTTTTATAATTGTAAATATATGGATTCGATCCAACTGGACCGCCACTTATCCATGAAGGACTCTTTTTTTGATAGTAATGTATATCTGAAATTGTATCTTTTTTGTCACCTGAAAATGCTTTAACAAAAGGTTTTTGGGTCAAATTGATTGCTCCATCATCAAAACATAATATCGTTAAACCAATGTATGTAAACGTTGGCAAGGCATTCACCACAACATTCATGGTGTCATAGGCCGTATACGTTATTTTATTTTTTACCCTTTGAACCCTTAATTCAAAACTTCTATTTGTTTGGTAAACAATTTTCAATTTCAAAAGACTGGTATTGGAATGAACCAATCCACTACTCAAATCTTTCCATTGGTAGGTTCCTGTATCGCCAGTATTTAACCCTGAACCTATTGCGTTTAAAGTGTCTAGATAGCATAATTCTATATCTAGTCCCGCATTGGCTGTTGCTTGGGCTTTAACTTTAAAATTAAATACAAATAATAAGATGATTACAGTAAAGATTTTTTTCATACTTAGTTGAATTTTAATCAAATGTAGAAAAAATTTAGCTAAAATAAAAGGCTATTGGTGTTTTGTGACAAAATTATGACGAAGTCAGTAATTCAATCTAGCTTGTCTTGCGCTTGCGGCCTTTGTCGAAAACCAAGCGACCGAAGTTCTTGCCTTTTCTCAATTCTCTTTGTTCATCTTCCGGCAATAAAGCAATATGGGTGCACTCTTCACTGCAGCAATTATGTGTCTTCTCTTTGCATTTATCGCATTGGATGAACAATAAATTACAAGCGACATTGGCACAATTGGTATGGGTATCACAAGGCTCTCCGCATTGGTGGCATTTTGAAATAATTTCATTCGAAATGCTTTCACCCAATCTTTCGTCGAACACAAAGTTCTTTCCGTGAAACTTGTTTTTAAGTCCTTTATCCTTAACCTGGTTGGCATAATGAATGATGCCGCCTTCTAATTGATAAACTTCCTTAAATCCTCTATACAACATATAAGCACTCGCCTTTTCACAACGAATACCTCCAGTGCAATACATTACAACCGGTTTGTCTTTTTGGTCCTTAAGCATTTCTGCTACCTGAGGCAATTGTTCTCTGAAATTAACCACATCAGGAAGTATGGCATTTTCAAAATGACCCACTTCACTTTCATAGTGGTTGCGCATATCAACAATAATTACATCGTCTCTATCGGTAACCTCATTAAACTCCTCTGCTTTTAAATGCTTTCCAATTTTTGTAACATCAAAATTTGGATCTTCAATACCATCAGCAACAATCTTGCGACGCACTTTAATGGCTAGTTTGAAAAATGATTTTCCATCATCATCAACCGCAATATTCAAACGGTTGCCAGCTAAAAAGTCTATGCTTTCTAAATGGGCTTTAAATGCTTCAAGATTTTCAGTAGGCACAGACAATTGGGCATTAATGCCTTCATCTGCAACATAAATTCTACCAAGAACACCCAACTCTGACCATCTCAAATACAAAGCATCTCTAAAAGCTTTAGGATCTTTTATATGATGGTACTTATAAAATGAAATAGTTGTTCTTAAAAGATCACTTTCTTTGATCTTTTGCTTTAATACTTCTGCGTTTATCTTATTGTGTAATACCACCTTGCAAAACTAATATTCAGTAGGCACTTGATAAATATGACTTACGTCAGTCTTCTAAATTCTTAAACTATTTCTTTTTGCTTAAATCAATCATCTCAACACCAGCATGCTCTGCTGCATTGAATACAAAAATCTTGTCATCCATTGCTGCATTCGGCGTTTGCGAAGTAACAGTATAGGTTTGCTTATTTCCAGCTTTAAATGATACTTTAAGATTTTGAACCGTTTTAGCGGCTTTGTCAACTTCTAAGTTCATTAAGAAATATGGCTTGTTTTTATCTGTTGGCGTTAACTTGATTTTTTCAATATCTGCAGTTCCTTTTTTAACTGTTCCATCGCTGGCGTATAAAAATCCTTTTTCCCAAACCGTAAATATTTTTGAAGGATTTAATCCAGATCCAGAATTTGGATTGTAATTGTCCTTAATACATTCATTGGTTTCTTTGGTGTAAGTCCAAATGGTTTTTCCATCGCAGAATATTTCCTGTCCACCAAAAATCAATTTGAAACTATTGCCTTTTGAATATAAAGTACCTTTCTCAGTTTTGCTTTTAGCCTTAGCATCCGCAGGCTCATTCAACATGCTGAATTCTGCTTTAAGAGTCTTGTATCCTTTGTACTTTTTGGAAACTTCTTTTAATAATTTATTGACTGCTTTGTCTTTCTCAACATTTGCTGGTACGAAGGCTAAAGTAGCCAAAGCAATTAAAAAGACAGATAAAATCCCTGATTTACTCATTAGTGACTTGTAGGTTAAATTTAAAGGGTGCAAAAATAATCATTTATTTGTTATAAAGATTATCCAAAAAGTGTTCCAAAGAAATTTCATCTGGAATCAAGACTTTTCGTGCCTTTGCACCTTCAAATGGCCCAACAATACCAGCTTGTTCCATCTGGTCGACCAATCTTCCTGCTCTATTATAGCCCAACTTTAATTTTCTTTGTATCAAAGATGTGCTGCCTTGTTGCGTCATAACCACCAATCTTGCGGCATCTTCAAACAAAGCGTCGCGCTCGTTAGGGTCAAAATCTTCCCTTGAACCATCGTCGTCTGCACCTTTAAACTCCGGCAATATCATTGCACTTGAATAGCCTCGTTGATTGCCAATGAATTCTGTAATTCTTTCTACTTCAGGGGTGTCAACAAATGGACATTGCAAACGGATCAAATCATTGCCCGTGCTGTACAACATGTCTCCTTTTCCTATTAACTGGTCTGCTCCATTGCTGTCTAATATGGTACGTGAGTCAATTTTTGATGTTACCCTAAATGCCAAACGCGCTGGGAAGTTGGCTTTAATGGTACCTGTAATAATATTTACCGATGGCCTTTGGGTAGCCAATATAACATGTATACCAACTGCTCTGGCCAATTGTGCCAAACGGGCAATTGGTGTTTCCACTTCTCTTCCCGCTGTCATCATCAAATCGGCAACCTCATCTATCACTACAACGATGTAAGGCAAGAATCTATGCCCTTCTGTTGGCAACAACTTGCGTTCTCTAAACTTGGTGTTGTACTCAATAATGTTTCTCTTTCCTGCTGCCTTTAACAATTCATAACGCTCATCCATTTCCATACACAATGAATTAAGCGTGTTGGTCACCAATTTGGTGTCGGTTATGATGGCGTCACCATCGCCTGGCAATTTGGCCAAATAATGGCGCTCTATCTTGTTGTATAAAGTTAACTCAACTTTCTTTGGGTCAACCAATACAAACTTCAATTCAGATGGATGCTTCTTGTACAACAAGGAAACGATCAAGGTATTCAAACCAACTGATTTACCTTGACCTGTCGCACCCGCGCACAACAAGTGAGGCATCTTACTCAAATCGGCAATGTACAATTCGTTTGAAATGGTTTTACCCAAAATAACCGGCAATTCAAAATTACACTCTTGAAACTTCTTGCTGGCAACCATTTGTCGCATTGGAACCATTTCTGGTTTCTTGTTTGGAACCTCTATACCAATGGTACCTCTTCCTGGAATTGGCGCAATAATACGTATGCCCAAGGCAGCCAAACTTAAGGCAATATCATCTTCCAAGTTTTTGATACGTGATATCTTAACCCCTGGAGCAGGAACAATTTCATATAGCGTTACTGTTGGTCCAATGTTGGCCTTAATTTCTGAAATTCCAATATTGTAATTCTTCAGCGTTTCAACAATTAGATTCTTACTGGTTTCAAGTTCTGTGCGGTCAACTTCAATTTTTGCAAATTCATAATCTTGCAACAAATCCAAGGTTGGCATTTGATAACCTGCCAAATCCAAGGTTGGGTCGTATAAATCGTCTAAGCCACTTGAAGGTCTTGTTTCTACCACTGTAGTCTCTACTATTTCTTCTACTTGAGGGGCTTCAATTTTTAATTCAAAATCTTTTGGTGCTTCAACTTTCTTCGGCCTTACATTGTCAACTGCAAACGAAATTGGAGCTGTTGGGGTATCAATAGTTGTTTCTGCTATCTCTGCTTCTACCTCATCTGAATTATTTAAAGTAATCAGGTCTATTCCCTCCGCTTCATCTTCTATCTCAGCAACAGAAATGTCATCCAAATTGACATCCATATCCTCAGCCTGATCAACAAAATGTGTTTTAATGGCCTCTGCTTCCAACTCATGTTCACTAAACGGAACTGCAGCTGCTGTAGAACCTTCAGCGGGTATATCCTGAACCAAATCAGACATTTTAAATCTGAAATCAACATTGTAAACCGCTATCATGAAAATTGCAGCATACAACATTAAAAATAAGACCATGCCTATGCTGCCAAACAAACTCTTGAACCACAAGAACCCAAAATATCCAAAGCCTCCGCCCATAAATAAATTGTGGCTATGAAAAATAAATCCCATCAACAAGGATACCCAAACCACAATAAAAAATGTATAGCGAAGTATCTTTCCTATTGGATACATCTGCCAATTGAAAAGCAATTTGGTTCCAAAAGTAAATACACTGAATAAAATGATAAATGATGCAACGCCAAACCATTTGTGAATAAACAAATGTCCAAACCACGCACCCAAATATCCCATTAAATTGGCTGAGCCTTTTGGATTATTTGTTTTATACCATTGCCAATTGCTGCTTTGAAGCAAATCTTGATCGGTTTCAAAACTCCATAAGTTTATGATATGAGAAGTAAATGACAACAATAAAAACAAGGAGAACAAGATAAAAAATGCCCCAATTATTCTAAGGGTTCGTTCATCTTTAATCCAAGCCAAACGACCGCCTTTCAAAGGTTTTTTACTTTCCTTCTCTTCAGCTTGAAAATCGTCTGCTGAATTTCTAAAACTATTGCTCTTTTTTCCGGCCATGGGTTTGCTTCTCGCAAATGTAAAACGCATTGTCCATATACTTTCTTATATGGGCTGAATAAAATCCACATCTATTTGAATGTGTGCAGATAAATGGAATACTTAATTTAATATACAAAAAACAAACTAAAAATACCATGGTGTAATTCCAAAAATACCATTCTAATTTTACAATACGATTTTACATAAAACACAAATAACATGAAAAAAACATTTAAAATTTACGTCTGCATCTTTGCACTCATCGGCCTCCAATCCTGCGGTATTGTTACTAAAACACGTTATGGAAATGGACTTAAAATTAACTTGGGTAACCGTTTAGAAAATGAAAAACATCAAAACAATTACAGTTCTTCAAAATCCAAATTTAAACCTCAACTAAAACTTTCAAATTTCAAGCATAATTCCATCCCCTTAGAAAACATAAATCCAATCTCTTCGATTCAACATTTCACTAAAACCAAAAGCAAATCTTTTAAAACCAATGCTGCCATTAAACATCCCATTTCAAGTATTCCTTTGTTGAAAGAAATTAAAATTTACAAAGACTATAAAACCAAAGAGCCAAGCAAAACTAAAAAGAAAGTCGAACCCCATGTAAAAATTGGAGGTATCTTGTTTTATGCTTCTTTACTTGGGCTTATTGTATTAAGCTATTTACCCGTTCTTATTTTGCTTAATTTGTTGGTGCTTACCTTTATGGCCGGCATTGTTTTGACCTTTGTCGGAAAAAAATTCATGAAGAAAAATCCAAATCAATTTAGAGGCTATGGCTTAATGTGGAGTGTACTCATCGCCTGCTCACTTTTGCTGTTATTAACCTTTCTAAACTTGGCTTTTTTTGTCGTAGCTGTTATCTAATATTTAAGCCCAATGTTGTCTAATTACAGCATTGGGCTTTTTGATTTTATTCTCCTATCATTCTCAAGAATTCTTCCTCATCCAAAATAGGAATATTCAATTGTCTCGCTTTTTCTAATTTGGCTGGACCCATATTTTCTCCCGCTACAACATAAGATGTTTTTGCACTAATGCTGCCTGCATTTTTTCCTCCATGACTTTCCACCAATTCTTTAATCTCATCGCGGCTAAATCGACTAAATACGCCTGATATAACGATGTTTTTTCCAGAAAATATATCCGATAATTTCTCTTTCTCTACTTCCATATTCTCCAATTGCAAACCGGCTTCTTTAAGTCGTTGTATCAAAGTTATATTCTTTTCTTCTGCAAAAAATTCATTGATTGAAAGGGCAATACGCTCACCAATTTCATCAACCAACATCAGTTCTTCATAAGTCGCAGCCATTAAACTTTCTATGGTTTTAAACTTGGCCGCTAATTTCTTAGCTACTGTCTCTCCCACATACCGTATGCCCAAACCGAATAAAACCCTTTGGTAAGGAATGTTTTTAGAGGCTTCAATGCCCTCAATTAAATTCTTAACCGACTTGTCTGCCATTCTATCCAATTGGATGAGATCTTCATATTTCAAATCATACAAATCGCCAATATTTTTCAATAAACCATTGTGGTATAATAGCTCAACCGTTTCATCTCCCAAACCATTTATATCCAGAGCTTTTCTGTGAATGAAATGCTGAATTTTTCCAATTACTTGTGGTGGACAAAACGCTTCATTGGGACAGTAATGTTGAGCCTCTCCATCTTTTCTAACTATTGGGGTGTGACATTCAGGACATTCTGTGATATAGGGATGAACAATGGTGTTCTCTGCCCTTTTACTCAATTCTACTCCTGTTATTTTAGGAATAATTTCACCACCTTTTTCTACATATACATAATCTCCTACCCTTACATCCAAACGCTCTATTTCATTGGCATTATGCAAAGAGGCGCGCTTAACTGTTGTGCCCAATAAAAACACTGGTTCCAAATTCGCAACTGGAGTTATAGCTCCTGTTCTACCAACTTGATAATCTATACTCAACAACTTGGTACAAGCTGCTTCTGTTTTAAACTTGTAAGCAATTGCCCAACGTGGCGATTTGGCTGTAAATCCCAACTCTTCTCTTTGGTGGTAATCGTTAATTTTTATCACCACGCCATCGATGTCGTAGCTTAATTTTTTTCTCTCTTCTTCCCAATAATGAATGAATTTAAATACGTCATCAATATTGCCACATAGTCTTGCATGTTCACTGGTCCTCAAACCCCAAGTTTGCATTTGAGTCAAACTGTCGAAATGCGTTTTTATAGTCTCATTTTTTTCAATCAATTGGTACAAATAAATGTCCAATGGGCGCTTAGCCACTTCAGCACTGTCTTGTAATTTTAGTGTTCCTGATGCTACGTTTCGAGGATTGGCATACAAGGCCTCGCCTGCTTCTTCGCGTTCCATATTCATGCGATCGAAAGCTGGCCTATGCATAAAAATCTCTCCTCGTACTTCTATCTTTTCAGGAAAACTGCCACCCAATTGCGTGCGCAAAGCTTTTATCGTTCTAACATTGTCTGTAACCACATCGCCTTTTACCCCATCACCTCTTGTAACTGCGCGCAACATTTTTCCATTCTCATAATGTATGCTGATAGACAACCCATCAAATTTCAACTCACATACATACTGGTAATCGTTGTGCCCAAGTTGCTTTATAATCCGTTTGTCGAACTCTTGTAATTCTTCTTGGCTATAGGTATTTCCCAAACTTAACATTGGGTACTCGTGGGTAAAGGTTTCAAAATTCTTATTCACCTCACCCCCAACTTTTTTGCTGGGTGAATCTGGGTCTTCAAATTGAGGATATTCCTTCTCTAATGCTTGTAAGTCTTCTAAAAGTTTATCGAACTCATAATCACTGATACTCGGTTCGGCCAGAACATAATATTTGTAATTGTGTTCAGTCAAATTTTTCCTCAGTAATTCAATTTTTTCTTTAATTTCTTCTAAGCCCATGATGTGGTTTCAAAAATAAGATTATTATTATATTATTTAAACAAAACACTTAATTTCGAACACCTAATATTAGCAAGAATGCCAAGTTGGAAAAGCCTATTTATTGAAGAAGAAGCAAAAGACTATTTTATTAAATTAAATACTTTTCTAGCTTCTGAAATTGCTGCTGGCAAAACCATATTTCCTCCTGAAGACAAGCGCTATTCTGCTTTTGATTTATGCCCTTTTGATCAGGTTAAAGTTGTTGTCATTGGTCAAGACCCTTACCACGATTATTCACAGGCACATGGACTGAGTTTCAGTGTGCCAAAAGGTGTTGACATACCGCCTTCTTTACGAAATATTTTTACAGAACTGAAAGCAGATTTAGATTGCCAAATACCAAGCCATGGAAATTTAGAACAATGGGCACAACAAGGTGTTTTACTCTTGAATGCATGCTTAAGTGTTGAAGCCCACAAAGCAGGTAGTCACCGCAACAGAGGTTGGGAAATATTTACCGATCAAATGATTAAATCTTTAAATGAAAATAAAGAGAATTTGGTCTTTTTACTTTGGGGAAATTATGCCAAAAGCAAAAGGCCATTAATCGGAAACAAGCACCTTGTTCTTGAAGCTGCTCATCCTTCTCCGCTCTCAGCTTACAAAGGTTTTTTCAACTGCAAACACTTTTCAAAAACCAATGAATTTTTAGCCAAGCACGGCCTTCAAAAAATAGATTGGCAAATACGTTAATCTTCTAGTGTCCGATAAAGTGCAATTTTATTGTCTTTTGTGCAGAATCTCTGTGCTTTAACTTAAAGTAGTGTGAAGTAAAAAAGTTAATTTTGCCCAACCCAAAGCAGACATTATGCAAGAACAAGCCGTTATTCATTTGCAACAAGCAGATATATTTCAAGAAAAGAATTTGGTTCTACACCAAGTCAATTTGGATATCCGCAAAGGTGAATTCGCCTACCTAATTGGTAAAACAGGTAGTGGAAAAAGTTCCTTGTTAAAAACCTTGCATGGCGAACTTAAGCTGGAACTTGGAAGTGGCAGTGTTGCAGGTTTCGATTTAATTAAGTTAAAGCGCAGACAAGTGGCCAAACTGAGACGACGCTTGGGTATTATCTTCCAAGACTTTCAATTGCTTACCGACCGCAATGCCAAAGACAATCTTTTATTTGTATTGCGCGCTACAGGTTGGAAAAATAAAATGGAAATGTTCAAACGCGTGAGTGAAGTTTTGCAAATCGTTGGCCTTGAAACCAAGGACTATAAAATGCCTCACCAATTAAGTGGCGGAGAACAACAACGTTTGGTTATTGCCCGTGCTTTGTTAAACAAACCGGAAATCATTTTGGCAGATGAACCAACTGGAAATCTCGATCCAGATATTTCAAACGACATCACCAAGCTTTTACAACAAATTGCAAAAGATGAAGGAACGGCAGTTTTAATGGCTACCCACGAACACCGCTTACTTGAAAAATTCCCCGCACGTGTGATTAAAGTTGAAAACAACAAAGTACACAACGACCCAGCCTACGAAGGCAATTTAGAAGTGCACGAATAAGAAATTATACGTCA
>JAOASJ010000127.1:0-1288 GCA_030158725.1 Bacteroidia bacterium | reverse complement strand
TCTATGAATGAAGAATTGCTGCAATATATTTGGATGGCCGGTTTATTTGACGCCAACAGCCTTTACACCAAGGATGGTCAAGAAATTACCGTATACCGAAGGGGCCGATTAAACACCGATTCTGGCCCTGATTTTACAAATGCCCATGTGCGCATAGACTACACCGATTGGTTTGGCAACATAGAAATCCACTTAAATTCTGAGCAATGGTATGAACACAAACACCACCTCGACAAAGCCTATAACAACACCATTCTGCATGTGGTACTCAATGACAATAAAATATGCTACCGCGCCGATGGCAGCATTTTACCTTGTATTGAATTAAAAAACAAAATTGCTGAATCTACCATAGCAAAATACAAACAACTAAAACAAAGCAAGAATTGGATTCCTTGTTTCGATGCCATAAAATCAATTGACCATTTTACCGTTCAACAGCAATTGGAACGTGTGTTAAGCCTGAGACTTGAAAACAAAAGTGCGCACTTGGAATTGGCATTAAAAAAAACCAATAACAATTGGGATGAGGTTTTTTACTTTGCCCTAGCTAGAAGTCTAGGTTTTGGAACCAACAGTGAGGCATTTGAACAATTGGCTCATAATATGCCGCTTAATATTATTCTTAAGCACCAAAACCAGCCCCTACAAATTGAAGCGATGACATTTGGTATTGCAGGTTTTTTAGAAGAGGATTTCGATGATGTTTATTTTCAACAACTAAAACAGGAATGGCAATTCTTAAAGTCAAAATACAGCTTGCACACCCTCGATAAATCGAGCTTTAAATTTATGCGCATGAGACCGGGTAACTTTCCTGGACTTCGTCTCGCACAATTTGCGGCCATTGCTGGAAAATGCCCCGAACTTTTCAAACAAATTTGCATCTCATATACCCTTGAAAATTTAAAAGATATTTTTCAAATTCAAGTTTCAGATTACTGGAACGAACATTATCAATTTGGAAAAACTTCCTCACAACACCGCAGCAATTTAAGCCAACAAGCCATCAATCAAATTCTAATCAATGCCGTTGTGCCAACGCTTTTTATCTATGGAAAAACTATGGGCGATGCCATGTGCTGTGAAAAAGCACTCAACCTATTGCAGTTGCTTCCCGCTGAAGACAATGTCATTATTCGCAATTGGCAAACTTTAAACATAAAAGCCAACACGGCCTTCGACAGCCAAGCCCTTATCGAATTAAAAAAGAACCACTGCGATTTACGCAAATGTTTGAATTGTAAAATTGGGACTAAGGTGATTAATTAGGCCATTTTAGGGCCAT
>JAOASJ010000126.1 GCA_030158725.1 Bacteroidia bacterium | reverse complement strand
TTCTAAATATATTTACTGTTCTGAATTAAAACAATTTTACGATTCATCGTTTTACAATAAATACCCAGCATGGCGTAAATTTAGTCCCGGGTTTTATTTAGACAGCATTACAAGCTATTCTTGGCAATTTGGTCAAGGAACTTTTTCATCTCTTAAGAAGAATCCGGTTCAATCTATTAATACCTCTCTCGACAGTATTCCTGGTGCTTTGGCTATTCGGACAGTTTCTGGTTGTGTTGATACTGCATTTTACTATATAAAAGTTATTGGCTCTAAACCTTATTTTTTCATCAAAGACACGATTGGTTGTAAAAGTTTAACTGCGACTTTTATGAATAAATCACGAAATTGCAGGCAGTATATTTGGCAATTTGGTGACTCTAGTAAAACAACTATACAAAAGTTTGACAAACAAAATGTCCAATTCACTTACAACAAGCCGGGCAGATACTATATCAGTTTAATTGGTATAGATACGGTATACAATCCATTTACAAAACAATACCAATATTGTTACAACACTTTCCCGGATAAGATATATCAAAAAGACACCAATAGAAGCGTATTGGTTTTGCCATTTAAAACAACAGGTATAACAAGCGCAGACACAATATGTATTGGAACTACATTACAGTTGAATAGTCTGAGTGACACTGCATATAAACAAGACCATTGGACTTTTGGTGATTCCAATAGTTTAGATACAAACCGCAGATTACAAGTTGGTCACAAATACAAACGTGCAGGACAATTTCTAGTTAAATTAAACCCAAGTTATTTGGATAAAACAAGTGATTTCTGCAGAGATAGTGCACAGAAAACTATAACTGTTCTAGGCGTAAAAGCAGACTTTACAATAAACCCAAGTTCACTGCCACCTTTATTTAAATTCAACAACAATTCAAATCCGTTAAGTGCGGGCTTAAATTGGAATTTTGGTCAAGCCGGTCCAGGCAATACCTCGACAGAACAAAACCCTGAGAAAAATTATGGCAATGATACAGGCACCTACAATGTTTGTTTGATTGCTACCATTCCTTTTGGGTGTGCAGATACTATATGTAAAATGGTGATAAACGACCGCTTAAGCGATTTTGGAATCTTCAACGTATTTACGCCTGGAAGCATTGACAATTACAATGATCTTTATGACATCTTGATAGAAAATGAATCCTTGTATGATTTAAAAATCTATGACCGTTGGGGTGTATTGGTTTATGAAGCGGACAAGGATTATGACAATACGCAAAATGGAAATTGGAATGGAAAAGTCATGAATATTGGTGCTGAATGTGCATCAGGTACTTATTACTATATTTTCAGATACAGCATAAAGAATAAGCCAGAAGAAATAAAGACTATAAATGGTGTAATTCAGTTAATACGATAGATTAAAACTGATTCTTATTCTATTGTTTATGGAACAAAGGACTTAAATTTGTCTAAATTAATGTTCCATGAAAGATCAAGATATTCATAAAATACTAAGCAATGAATCTGAGCTTTTAGAGAAGCTACACAACATTGTTCAAAATGCAATTAATGAAGAGCAATTAATTGTTCAGAATCTTTTAAATCCGCCAATTGAGGAATTAACTGATGGCCAAAAAATATCTGATAAAGTAGCCCGTTTCGGAGGTAGTTGGAAATTTATCATTTCATTTATGCTGGTATTGGTTATATGGATAATTTTTAATGTAATTGCCATGGGCGTTTACAAATTCGACCCCTATCCTTTTATACTCTTAAATTTGATATTGTCATGCATAGCGGCACTCCAAGCACCTATAATTATGATGAGTCAAAACAGAGTTGAAGAAAAAGATAGACAGCGTAGCGAAAACGACTATTTAATTAATTTAAAAGCAGAGATACAAATTAGGAGTTTGCATCAAAAGATTGACTTACTGCAAGAAGAACAAATTAAGTCGCTTTTTGAAACCCAAGCCTTACAGATGAAAATGTTAAAAGAAATAGAGCAAAAGCTCACGCAAATCAGCAAATCCTAGAACTTAGTCTAGACAAAACTCAACTGTATTTTCCAACAATTCTTCCAGCATTTCAGAAACGTCATTCTCCTCATCAAAGGGATGCTTGGCACCAAAAGTATGGTTACCTCCATCCACTTTAATTAAAATAGAATGAGGTACTAGAGTATAAAATGCTTCAGCATGAGAGAATGGAACAGTTTCGTCATTATCACCATGAATTATAAGTAAAGGTACAGATATTAATTTTGCAGCCTTTTTAATGTCAAGCATTGACTTATTTTCTAAATAGTCCTCATAGAATTGTTTGTTTAATGGTAAATCTTGCCCTGTCCTACTGTTCTTTGCATATACCACGCCATTTTTCTCCCATTCATCAATGGTTTCTTTCCTGAAAAATGAATCAAATTCAGACAATGAAGCCCATAATACCAATCCTTTAATGCGTTTATCTTCAGAGCAGGCAAGTGTTGCAATTCCACCGCCACGGCTATGACCTGCTAAAAATATACGTTTGGGATCAATGTTTAAATCGTCCGCATTGGTTTCGATATAATCAATAACTGATTGAACATCTTTAAGCTCTTTGCTGTAGTTGTTATCTGCAAACGCTTTCATATCGTTTAACTCAGTTAAATTATCGCCTTGTATTCCATTAAAAGAGAAATTAAACTTGAGAAAAGCTAAACCAGATTCAGCACTTTTTTTAGCAAACCAATTGTAATGTCCCCAATCTTTAAAACCCTTGAAACCATGACAGAAAACCAAAATAGGTGTAGGTGTTTTACTTTTAGGCAAAGTAATGTCTGCACTTATTATACTATCATTTTTGCTGCTGATTTTAATTTCTTTTTTTGTTAGATTATTCACGTTGCAAAGGTAGTAAATAAACTAAAAAAGTTGTTAGGATTTACGCCTAACAACTTTAATTTTATTGCATTTTCTAGTATTAAGGCATGATATGAATCTTAACTGTATCAGAACCCACATTGGAGTTATGATCTTCTGCGACAACAATTACACTTGCGTTGGTATGGTCGGTAACAGCAGATTTCCAATTTGAATTTAATGTGTAAGTAGTAAGATCGTGTACTGTTGGTGTCTCACTATATAAAACTGAATTGTCAGAATCTTTTACGATTTTGATAAGCAATTCGTGCAGACTTGCATCACTAACTAATCCTCTTATTTTAATGGTATCACCATTATTGTACATCTGCAAACTGCTTGGCGTACTAATAACGACAGTTGGTTTGACTTTATCGCTGGTATCATCATTATGTTGGTGATCGTCTTCTTTTTTACAAGAACTTAATTGAATTAAAGACATGATGGAAACGAAATAAAGGGCGGTTTTGAGTGTTTTTAAAATTGTCATAATTGATTTATTTTTTAGATTTAACATTTGTTTTTTTTATTGAAATAGAAAATTGTGTTGATTTGAATTCTTGGAAATTCTTTTATTTGGCCTTCGCCTAAATTTTGTTGAATTGGTATAATGCTTGAAACACCTAATTGAAATTTACCCTTGTAGGCATCCATTCCAACTTGGAAATATCTTGCAGTTCCACCTGTATATGATTGTTTAATTTTATTTAGATTGTCTGGATTTGATTTTTCGAATGTATACCCAGAATAAGCCATTAGAGCTAATTTTTTGAGATTGAGAAAATAGAAAAACCTTTCATTAATACTTAATTTGTTGCCAAATTGATAGGTAGATGAATTGTTGCCATTTAATCGGTAATTGAATTCAGACATTATCCCTAATTTTTGATACCGAATGGTATAGGAAGTATTAAACAGTATATCTTTTGAACCAGTACCGAGTTGAAAATTTGCAAATTCAGCTGAATTATAACGACCACTTGCGAATTTAAAACCAGATCCAATCGATAGTGCTTGCTTAAATTTATTTGAGGACGAATCACCTGTATTCAGCAATATATAATTGGCTAAAACACTAATATCTCCTAAGCCTTGAATGGTAGTATTCACTTGATTTTCTGTTTTACTAAATCGGTTAAAAGGTATAAAACCAAATACTTGAATTTTGGGATGCGGGTACCATCTACCCCACAATTCTGAGTTGTAATACCTTTCTTGACTTCTAGTCGCTATTGGACTTAATATTGAAACGGGATGAACACTTTCAAATTGCCTATAGGTTTCTCGAATCCCAATAAAATGGGATTTAAATTGTGGCAAAATTCCAATGGAATTGCCCATGCTCGTGCAAGAGCATACGTTGCATGCCTTTATTGATGACTGATTCAATACAATAAAGACACAAAGAATGATTATTCGTTGCATTTATTTTGATTAATAATGGAAATTGACAATTGCCTATAGCAATTGCATTAAAAAGTCACGACTAAACCCAAAATGGTTTAGGTGGCTTTTTGCCATTACTAACAAACCCATTGGTAAAGCGCGTAGAATATGAATTACGGTGCTTTAAAATTGGTTTTGAGGAAACTAAAGAGACATAATTGCTTGGTAATAGAAATAAAGGAATATCATTTTCATGAATTGCCTTTTCAGGAGAAGAGTTTTGATTTTCCGTCATTAACTTCTTACTCAAATAACACTTGGCTTGACAACAAGAATTTGCTTTGTTTTTGTTGATACAATACTTTTCAGTTAATTGTTTTTGATTCAGATTAAAGTAGGCCATAAATCCAATTTGATAAGCAAATTGAGCAGTCATTACGGAAATTAGAAATATGCCAAGTACTTTTTTAAACAAGGGAATCAAGTGGTGGTTTCGGGTGCAAATATAATAAGTACGAATAGAATTTTTTATAATCTAAATCATAATTATCTGTTCATTTGCATTTCTACAACTACTGCCTCCATATTAAAATTATGGAAAGCTGGGTGTAGTTTTTCGATTACAATATTTGATGAAATGGCAAAAGGCCATTCTTGCATGATATTTTTCAAACAATTTTCAGCCACAGTTTCCAACAAATTGATGTCTTTATGCATTTCAATGTGAATTATTTCGGCCAAACGCTCATAATTTAAATAGGTGTCTTTTTTGATTTCATTGACATGGTAGTACACATCAGCACTTACTCGAAAATGGTTCTCCACCAGTAATTCCGAGGGATACAAGCCTTTTCTAATGTGAAATTCAATGTTTTTTACCCCTATTTTACCTTTGGTATGGCTTGACATTTTTTAAAATAATTTTAGACTGCAATCAAAGTAAAATATTTATTTTTGCAAAAAATATTAATACAGCATGTCCTCTATCAACTTCGAAGACCTTAAAGAACGCAACCAAGGAAAAGACAGATACGTACAACCTGACTTTTATAACATCGACGATTTATTAACTGAAGAACATATCTTAATTCGCAATTCAGTTCGCGACTGGGTTAAACGTGAGTTATCTCCAATCATTGAAGAATATGCACAGAAGGCAGAATTCCCTCACCACATCATACGTGGCTTAGGTGAGATAGGTGCTTTTGGTCCACAGTTACCTGCAGAATATGGCTGCGGTGGCATGGATTATATTACTTATGGTCTAATCATGCAAGAACTAGAGCGTTGTGACAGTGGAATACGTTCTACTGCATCTGTTCAAGGTTCATTGGTTATGTATCCAATTTTCAAATTTGGAAGCGAAGAGCAAAAACATAAATATCTACCTAAATTAGCTAAAGGAGAATTGATGGGCTGTTTCGGTTTAACCGAACCTGATCATGGATCTAATCCTGGAGGCATGACCACCAACTTTAAAGACATGGGCGACCATTACTTATTGAACGGTGCTAAAATGTGGATTAGCAATGCTCCATTTGCTGATATCGCAGTTGTTTGGGCAAAGAACGAACAAGGTAAAGTAAGAGGTCTAATTGTAGAGCGCGGATACGAAGGTTTTACAACACCTGAAACCCATGGTAAATGGAGTTTGCGTGCGAGTGCAACAGGTGAGTTGGTATTTGACAACGTTAAAGTTCCGAAAGAAAACTTATTGCCAAATGTTGAAGGTTTGAAAGGACCATTAACTTGTTTGAATTCTGCGCGTTATGGTATCAGTTGGGGTGCTGTAGGTGCCGCGATGGATTGCTATGATTCAGCATTAAGATATTCAAAAGAAAGAATTCAATTTGGTAAACCAATTGCAGGTTTTCAATTGCAACAAAAGAAATTATCTGAAATGATTACCGAAATTACGAAAGCACAACTATTGTGTTGGAGATTGGGTAATTTAATGAATGAAGGAAAAGCGACTCCTGCGCAAATCAGTATGGCTAAGAGAAACAATGTTCAAATTGCCATTGAGATTGCACGAGAAGCTAGACAAATCCATGGAGCTATGGGCATTACAGGCGAATATCCAATTATGCGTCACAGCATGAATCTTGAAAGTGTAATCACTTATGAAGGAACACATGATGTGCACCTACTCATACTAGGTATGGAAATCACTGGAGAAAACGCCTTTGCTTAAACGAATCTTATATAGTTTATTCTTTTTTCTCAGCATAAACGCTGAGGCTAAGAAACTATATACTGAAATGCCAGTGCTAGTGCATATGGCAAGAAGTGAACAGGAAGATACTTTTGGTTTTAATTTGGTTGAACACTTGCCTAGTTTAATTTACAAAGGCATTTTAGATGGAAAAATCACTTTATGGGATTCGCCCAAAAAACAAATTGCAATTTCTCCTGAAGCACTTAAAAATATAGAATCTAGTAATTCTGTTTCATTTTCAAGAACGGGCAACTTATTCCTTAATGAACTATGGACCAGTTCGCCCAGGAAAACAGAGTTTGTAGTGGTTGGCATTTCATTTTTATCTGAATCACCGAAAGGAAAAATTTCGTTTGGATTTGTAGAAATTTTACAAGCTTTACCTCTACTGTCTCAAAATATTCCAACCAATGTAAACGGACCTGCACAATTAACCTATATCGATGCCATATACAGCAGAAGATACAATTTTAATTTGTTGCAGTTTGGAGGACGCGATTTCACAAGCAATCCATCCTCTTCATTTACGATTAAGAAAGATGCCTTTTACTCTAAAAAGAAAGTCGTTGGTTTATACAAACCCAAAAACACCAAAATGGTGACTTTTGTAATAGAAAAAAACCTTTCAGAAAGTGACGACCCAGGATCTAATTGTTTGCACAGCATTGAAAAATTCTTAAATGAAAATAAAGAAATCCTTTTCAATATTGGCGGCGACAAATATTTCGATTTCCACAACAGACTTCTTGATATTACCATAACCCGTATTGAGGTTACTGAAATTTGGGAGAAAAAAGGAAATCAAATTGTCTATACCCCCTATTCCGTTAAAATATTTGCGAACAATAAGCCTTTAAACATTCTAACATTTGAAGAAGTAGCCAAATGGCAACTCTTAATTAACTTTAAAACTTTGGAAGATGTATTATTGGAAAAAGCATTTAATTTTAGCATTTATAAAATCAATAGAGACCTTATACCATACAACGAATCGGCTATCTATTTAAAAGCTCTTCGTGATTATAAATGGACTCAAGTAAGTAATTATGTCAAATACTCAAAAAACTAATATGTACACAATTAAATTTGGAACAGACGGATGGCGCGAAATTATCGCAGACAACTATACCGTAGAAAATGTAATTCGCGTTGCCCATGCAACCGCTACCTGGTTAAAAGAAAGTTCAAGCAACCACACCTGCACTGTAGGATATGATTGCCGTTTTGGCGGAAAAATGTTCGCAGAAAACACCGCAAGAGTTCTCGCTTCTCATGGGGTTAAAGTTTATCTTTCAAGTGGTTTTTGCAGCACGCCAATGATTTCTTTGGCCAATACAAAACTAAACACCTATGCGGGTGTTATTATCACCGCATCACACAATCCTCCATCATACAATGGATATAAAATAAAAGCAAATTATGGTGGACCAGTAATTCCGTCAGAAATTGAAAAAGTAGAGAATTTAATTTCATATTCTGAATTGCCAAAAATCGAAAGTTTAGAAACCTACATTAACAGTGGGCTTATTGAATATTCAGATTTCGAAGCAATTTATTTAAAGCAAATTGAAGAGAAATTTGATACCAGCAAACTAAAGGCTTATGCTCCACATTTTGGATATGATGCCATGTATGGTGCTGGACAAAATGTAATTAAAAAATTACTTCCTGAAGCGAGTTTGTTGCATTGCGATTACAATCCGGGATTTAATGGAACTGCACCTGAACCAATTCTAAAAAATCTTTTGGAGTTTTCTGAAATGCTAAAAAACAATGATCAATTGCTTTGTGGTTTAGCAACAGATGGTGATGCCGACAGAATTGGATTCTTCGACAGCAAAGGTCGTTTTGTTGATTCACATCATTTAATTTTATTGCTTATGCAATATTTAACCAAATACAAAGGATTAAATGGTAAAATCATTAAGAGTTTTTCAGTCTCGTCTAAAATTGACAAACTGGCTAGCATCTTAGGTTTAGAGACTATAACGACTAAAATAGGATTCAAATACATCTGCGAGTATATGATTACTGATGATGTATTAATTGGTGCTGAAGAAAGCGGAGGTATTGCAGTAAAAGGTCATATTCCTGAAAGAGATGGAATTTGGATGGGCTTGTTGATATTAGAATATATGGCATTAACAGGAAAAAGCATCGAAACCTTAATAGATGAAACCTATGCTCAAATTGGTGCCTTTGCAGTTGAAAGATATGATTTGCATATTGAAGAAGCGCAAAAGCAAGCCATTATAAAAAATTGCCAAGAAAATGCATACGCTAGTTTTGGATCTTATAAGGTTGAGCGTGTTGAGAATATGGATGGTTTCAAATTCCATTTAGGCAATGAAGAATGGGTTATGATTCGTCCAAGTGGCACTGAGCCAGTATTGAGAGTCTATGCAGAGAGCAAAGATTCTGAAAGTGCTTATAAAATTCTTGACGCTTGTAAAGCTGCGATTTTGTAATACTTCTTATGAGGCTTAAAGTCTTTTGCTTTGGTCTATTTTTTAGTGTGCTTTGCAATGTAAATGCAGACACAAATCACCTACTGTTGATGACACAAAAGCAGAGTGATACTCTTAACTATAAACAAAAGCAAAATTTAGCTTACACCGTTGGAATAGGTGGAACCGCTGTTGTACACGCTGGTTTGTATAAACTGTGGTACAGCGGTTATCCTCAGAGTAAATTTCATTTTTTTAACGACAACCATGAATGGTTACAAATGGATAAGTTTGGCCATTGTTTTTCTTCTTATTACTTAGGACTAGCTGGAATTGAAGCCGCAAAATGGGCTGGTGTTCCAAAAAACAAACAATGGAAATGGGCTTTATTTGGCAGCATTTTCCAAGACCCTATTGAAATTTGGGATGGCTTTTCAAGCGCTTGGGGTGCTTCGGTTGGCGATTTAGCAGCAAATAGTTTTGGAACCTTGTTAAGCGCAGGACAAGAAGCAATTTGGCATGAACAGAAAATCAAAATGAAATTCTCTTATAGTGCTTCAAATTATGCTTCCATAAGACCCAACACATTAGGCAGTAATTTTAATGAAAGGTTGTTAAAAGACTACAATGCCCAAACTTACTGGTTATGCTATAGTCCTTTAAAAAACAAAGCACAATGGTTGGGGTTTGGAATTGGATATGGCGCCGATGGTATGTTGGGCGGTGATGACAATATATGGATTGATAAAAACTTAGTGGTTCAAGACTATTCAAATGTGAAAAGGTATAGGCAGTATTATTTGAGTTTAGATTTCAATTTGAGCAAAATTAAAACAAAGAAAAAAGGAATTAAAACTTTGCTATTTGTATTGAATTGCATCAAACTTCCAGCACCAGCACTTGAATTTTCTCAAGGCAGAATAATTGGCCATTGGTTAAAGTTTTAAAGTATCCTTGACACAGCGCACTGAAATGGCATTTTCAAAATTCATATTAGATTGGTCAACGTAACCGCTAATATGGTACAAACTAAAATTGACGGCTTGCGAAGAGCTAATTGCAGTTGAAGTCCACCAAAAGCCTGTTTCATGTTTAAAACTGAATCCTCCTCCACTTGCCCATTGGTAACCACCGGGCAAGGCATTGAACCCATTTGATTGAACATTGTTTGGAAATGGCCCATTGGATTTGGTCCATTCTCGATTGGATTTTAACTTTAATCCTGCATTTTCTTTTCCACCTAAAGTATCAATTAGCGAAAGCCATTCATTCTTTGTGGCAACATGATAACCTTTTGGGGCAAGTCCCCTAGCATCATTTACAGCATACCAATTATATAGCCTTCCGTAAGTAGATTTTGGATCTTTATGGTTGTTGTAATAACTCCAAGCTGCTTGCTTAAGACGAGCAAAACTGTCTAAAGCATAATATGTCTTAGCTTCTGGTATTGTGTCTCCATTTCTAAATGTATCGACATCTAGGTTATTGGTCATCCAAATTAAATTACCAATTTTAATCGTTGGGATAGTTTCTTTTTCTTGGAATGATGATGAAGCAAGTATACAAGCTAGCAAAGTTCCCAAGAACACTTTTGTGTTAAGCATAAGTTACAGAACTTCTAGAACTTGTCTGATGTAGTGCATAAAGCCTTCGAAGTCGCGAACAGTTAGATTAACCACATAGGTGCCTTTCATTAAAGGAACACCTTTACTGTCTTTACCATCAAATGGTTTATCGCCCATGTTTCCATCATAAATTTTACCACCCCAACGGTCAAATATTTGTAGGTTGTAAAATTGTATCCCGCGACCAAGAACAATAAAATTATCATTTAACAAATCGTTGTTAACGGTAATAGCATCTGGAATGTAAATTCTGAAAACATCTTTTACCCTTAACATTTCAGACATGGTGTCGGCGCAACCTAAACTGTTTTTAACAATTAATCGCACAGGGAAATAACCAGTATCAGAATATGTATGAGAAGGACTTGGATTGACTGTTTCTTTACTAAAATCGCCAAAACTCCATTCAAAACTAGATTGGTTTGTTGATTGGTTATTGAAGTTTACCAGACGGTTTAAATAATCAGGTTGTGTTGGTAAATAAGTAAACTTACTAATGGGTAAATCTACCACATTCATATAAGCCGTCTTTTTAATTTCATTAACACAAAGGGAATCGGAAACGGCGAACAAACTCACGTCATACGTTCCAGCAACTTGATAAGCAAAAATTGGATTAGGCGCATTGGTGCTGTCTGTAGGTGTTAAATGCCACCAATAAGATACTGCACCAGAACTTAGATTATTAAAAGTTACAGACTCTTTTCTGCATATCGTTTGCTTACTAACTGAAAAATCTACAATTGGTTTAGGGTTAACAATAAGGTTGGCAGTGTCGGATATTGCTTGCGAGCAATTGTCAATTAAGTTTACTATATATTGAGTACTTGTTGAAGGATTTTCAATTATCGATTTACTAATACTTGGCGAACCATTAATAGTCCATTGGTATTGAGCGCTTAAACCTCCACTCATATTAATATTAAGAATAGAAGTATCACTTTCACAAATACTGTTATCACTCAGCTTAATATTTAATTTTAAAGCTGGAAGAACTGTGATGTTGACAAAAGAAGAATCATAGGGTTGTGTGCATTGATCATCAACAATCAATTTATAAGTTGTGTTGCTCGTTGGTTTTACTAAAATGTTCTTTGAATTACCTTGACCTAGGTTCCATGTATATTTATAATTAGTGCTAATTCCTCCGGTAACAATTGGGTTAAGTGGCACAGAAGCACCATCACAAATCGTGGTATCTCTTAGACCAGAAATTTTAATTTTCGCCATTACATCTACCTCCATAGTGTCAGTAGCTTGAGCTGAACACAAATCGTTCAACAAAACGATGTATTGTGTTTTTACTTTCGGCGCAATGGTATTTGATTGTGTAGAATTAAGACCTTGATTCCAAGTATATGCGTAGGTATTTACGTCACCTCCAATTGGATTTGCACTCAAAGTCATAGAACTTCCAAAACAAATTAAAGTATCTTTAGGCAGATTAACTTTCAACTCTGGTCTAACTGTTACATATATTGAATCGACACCAGGATTGACTGTACAAGCATCTGTTAAAGTAACTTTCACCCATTTACTTGATGACATAACACCTGAGGTGCTGCTTCCTGTTCCCAATCCGTTATTCCAAGTATATAAGTAATTACTAACATCACCACCAGTGGCAGTAACTGTAAAGGCACTTGTATTTTGGTAACAAATCAAAGTATCTGCACTAAATATTTTGGGTTTCAAAGCGCTCTTAACAGTAATGTTAGCACTTGCAGTATCTCCAAGCACTGTGCAGCCATCTCTAACAATGACTTGATAGGTATTGCTTCCTGTAGGAGCTACCAATTGTGTAGTAGCATTTCCTAAACCTAAATTCCAAGTATACGTATATGAACTACTCAAACCTCCACTTACTATAGGAATCAAAGGCACATTCATACCCGTACAAATAGTTGTGTCTTTTAATCCGCTAACCACTATTGGAGCTAAAACATCAACTATGATAGAATCGCTTGCTGAATTGGAACAATTATCACTTAGTACAACTTTATATTTTGTTTTAGTTTTGGGTTTAACATTTTGAATTGCAGTGTCTGACAATACTGGACTCCAGTTATAAATATAGTCTTTTGACACACCGCCACTAGATTGTGCAATTAGTTTAGTACCTCTACCATAACACAAGGTAGTATCGTTGTTTAATTGAACTGACAAAGGCGCTCTAACAACTACATAAATTGAATCAGAAGCAGGTGTTACAGAGCAAGCATCTGTTAAAGTACATTTTACCCAACGGCTACTAGTTAATGTTGCATTAATACTGCTACCCATACCCAATCCATTAGCCCATTGGTAAGAATATTGACTGGTATCTCCCCCACTGCCATTGGCAGACAAAACACTCACTTTATTGTAACAAATTAATGTGTCGTTGCTACTTACCTTAACTTTTAAACCATCTTTAACTTTAACCGTAATGTATGCTGTATCCAATATTGGCGTACAAGCATCACTTATAATTACTCTGTAGGTAGTATTTACTGTAGGACTAACTGTTTTTGTTGTGCCAGTACCTAGAGCATTGTCCCAGGTATACACATAATTGGCAGAATTTCCACCAGTTGCTGCGGCGGACAAAGTAACTGAACGACCTAAACAAATGGTAGTATCTTTATTTGCCTTAACATCTAAAGGACTTCTAACTGTAACATTAACTGTGGCAGAGTCTTTAGAATTGGTGCATAAATCAGTTAGATTAATTTTATAACTTGTATTGCTTGTTGGTCCAACAATATTGGTGTCATTGTATACCGAATTATTCCATTTAAAGAAATAATCACCAGCATAACCACCGCTACCTTTAGCTCTTAGCAAAGCAGATTTACCCATACAAATGGTGGTATCTGAATAAGCAGTAACTTTTACAGGCTTCTTAATTGCAACATAATATAACTTAAAACCTCTACCTACCACATACGGATCGGAGACATGTCTTAAAGTAACTGTGTTACCAGCAACAAGGAAATTGTTGCCAGAAAATGGCAAACTTGAACCAGTGTAACCACCAACTTTGGTGCCTGTTCCAGGGTATTTGCCTTTGTATACATAAAGGCTATCATAACCAGCTTCGTAATCAAAATCAAGGAAACGAATACGGATAGAATCTGCACCTGGTGCACTGATTCTGAAATAGGTTATTCTTCCTTGGGAATATATGTCTTCACCTCCATCGTCGTATATAAATGATTTACATTTATGGGTACTGTCGACTCCAGAAGCAGGCATTAAAATAGCATTGCAAATATCAAAAGTTGAGTCAATTTTAACATAGGCCGTTTTGGTTAAACTGTCTTTCTTGTTTTTAAAACAGCTTGTTGCCACAAGTTTGATTGTATAATTACCATAGTTAGAATACGTTTTAGTCGGATTTGCGGCTGTCGAAGTATTTCCATCTCCAAATGTCCATTTGTAAGTTATTGCATTTGAACTTAAGTTATAAAACTTCACGGTTTTCGATGTGTTGCAAATAACAGTATCAGCAGAAAATGCTGCTTTAACATAACCGCTATCATACTTTGGCCCAACGTTGCACGCATACCAAGCATTGGTTACAGAGATGACCTCTTTACTACATTGACCAAACAAATCTTTTGCAGCCTGAATAGAATAAAAACGTGAATCAGCATATTGAGAAGAAGGGGTTAAATAAACCGTTAAATTTCTATATGCAATTTTTTCAGCACTTAATATTCCTAGACTGTCAACCTTATAAGCATTGCTAAAATCGTTGGTTCCAGTTCCGCCTTCAGTTATTAGATAAAACCACCAATTTTGAACCCCACTATTTAAGTGTACTCCACCATTATCACCTGAACCAGTGTACCAATAGGTTCCTAAATAGCAACGTGGATGCCCTTTAACTCTGGGATCTGACATATTCCTTAAGCCTGTTCCAGAAAAAGTTATTTCTTCTCCGATTATCCAACTATAACCCGTTGGCTTACCATATCTTTCAACGGCATTTCCGAAAATATCACTAAATGATTCGTTTAATTGACCTGATTGGTAACTGTATATTAAGTTGGCAGAATTGCTGGTTACGGCATGGGTAATTTCATGACCACAAACATCCAAAGAAGTTAGTGGTTTAAAGGAATTTCCATCACCATAAGTCATGCGAAGTCCATCCCAAAAGGCGTTGTCGTAATTAGCTGAATAATGGACGTAACTATTAATTCTTGCGTTGTTGTTGTTGTAACTGTTGCGGTTGAATTTGTTTTTATAATAATCATAAGTAGTTTCAGCACCCCAATGACAATCTGTAGCTACTTCATCCTTATTTGTATTTACATTGTTCCAATTGTTGTTACTATCTAGGAAATCGACGGCTAAACCATAATTGGTGCCTTTTTTCAAGTTTAGCGTATAAACTCCTCCTCCTCTAGTATTCTCGCGCAGACGGTAATTAAATGGTGCTGTACTATCGGTAATAATATTCTTTGTTCCACTATACTTAGTAATGGCCTTACCATTGACATCTACTGTGTGTAATTGATTTTCTCTAGCCACTAGTTTCCCCGAGTTCACATCCACATACATATTTTCTGCAGTTCTAGGGACACTTGCATGTACATTAAACTTGTAGGTTAAGTAAAACGTTTTGTTAAAGAAATTTAAATTTTCAGGTACATAAACCAGTTCACCTTTTGGGTACCATGTGGCATGAATATCTTCTTTAATTTCTTTAATTACAGACTCTTCTTCTGGAATTTGCCACAAATAAGAATCTGCATGTGTCGAATCCAATGCAATTTTCAGACATTCACTTTCATTTAATTTTACTTGTGAATTGATTTCAGATATTTTAAAAACCTCACCATTGAACGAATAGAGATAAGCATTTTTTATATGTGCAATTATTATAGAACCAAGAACAGGAACTTTATTATAATTCAATTGATAACGAATGTGTAAAAAGCCTAATTCATCAGACTCTTTTCTAAGAATGCTAAAAGTATAGGCATTCGAAAGTTCGTACACCTTTTGCAAATAAGCTTGAACATTTGCCTCATTTATTCTAATATTCTCATTTAATTGAGCATATTGAATTAATCCTGTTTGTTCGCTTACTTTTACCAGATCAGCACCTTTTAATTTTTTATTGGCCAAGTCACCTTCAAAAACTTGCGCATTTGACACTAGAGCATATAAAAAGAAAATAAAAAGTGTTAAAAATCTATTAATGGTATGGGCTTTAATCATTCTCTTTGCGTTAATAAAGGCAAAGTTCGTTAAAAAAACCAATATTTCATCGCATAAAACCTATTTGAAAATACAAGATGCTAATTACTAGGAATTTCAGCTATTAAATAGCGCCTAATTAACGAGAAAAAAGGTTAAATAAAACCGATTAAACCATTTGAACGGTTAGACCAGTTCTCAATTTTGGCTCTATATAAGTCGATTTTGGAGGCATAATTAAGCCTTGATCAGCAACATCAAAAACATGTTGTATGTGACAAGGATGCACGGTAAAAACAGCATCATATATACCCGCTTCTACTTCTGCTTCAAGCATTTCACAAGGGATACTTCCCTTTAAGAAAGACAGTTGATTGTCTGTTTTTGAATCGTGGATATGCAGCTTTGATTTGAATACATGGTCTTCCAATATAGAGACATCTAAACTATCGACAGCGTTGAGACCATCGACACCAAGCTTGTAATTTAATTGATACCACTGCCCTTTAAGTCTTAAACCAAATTCTAATTCGTTCTTAGGCAAAATAGATTCTGAAGAAGATTTAACCTCAAAATCATTTTTTAATAGTTCTAGAAAAGTATCTGCTGAAAACTGAGTGTTTGATTTAAATGCGCGGTGAAAACTATCAATGTTCAAATATTCAGGTGGGACTATATAGGTTAAATAATGACCATTTTGAATGCCCTTCTTTTTAAAATAACCCGCAGAGGCTGCACTTCGGTGATGACCATCTGCAATGTATAAATCACCAATTCCTGAGTAGGCGTTTTGTATAGATTCTATTAACGAATCATCCTTTATTTTAATTACACGATGAATGCGATCTACCTCGTCATGGAAATGAATAATTTCTTCACCATTAATGGAATTAGATTTTAAAATATCAGAAACATTTGATGAAGGTTTATGGGTCATTAAAACCGGTTCACCTATTACGCCAGTTGCTTCAATATGCATGATTAACTGTTCCTCTTTTTCAGTGAGGGTTTTTTCATGAATTTTGATTTTACCATCGTAATAATCTTCAACTGGAACAGTACAAATTAACCCAATATATTCATGTGAACCATTTATCTTATCAGTCTGAATGTATATATACAATGAAGAATCGCTATCTAATGCCATTGCCTTCATTGCCATTAATTCATGTAAGGCAGAGAGACCGTATGGAAAATGTTTTATTGGATCTTTTTCCTCATTAAATTTCAGATAAGGTTTAACTACATTTAGATAAGTAAGCGGGTTATCGCGAACTATTTCCATTTGACGTTTTAGGTCATCCACATGGGTATTTGCAGACACCAAACCTTCTTTACCTTGGGCAGGTAATAGCGCTTTAAAAGGAAAAATATTAGCCAATATTATGAATTGAAAAAACGGATAATTTGTTCAGCCATTTCATCACCGATGCGTTTTTGAGCTTCATTGGTGCTTGCTCCAATATGAGGAGTAAGAGAAACATTATCTAATTTAAGGATGCCATCATACACTGGTGGTTCTTTTTCAAAAACGTCAACACCTGCGTATGCAATGGTTTTATTGTTCAATGCATTTACTAAATCCGTTTCACAAACGACACCACCGCGGGCACAATTGATTAGACCAGCATTAGGTTTCATCATTTTCAATTCTGCTTCAGCAATAACGTAACCTTGACCACCTGGAATATGTAAGCTAACGAAATCAGCTTGTTTTAATACATCCTCTTTTGAGATTGTTTTGATGGTTTTGGTAATACTAGGTATGCCTGCATCTTCATGAAAAGTAATTTCAACATTTGCTTCTGAAATCATTGGATCAAAAGCAATAACATTCATTCCTAAACCGAAAGCCATTCTAGCTGCTTCGCGACCGATTCTTCCAAAACCAATTAAACCTAGAGTTTTGCCTTTTAATTCAACACCAGCTGAGGCTGTTTTTTTCAATTGATTAAATTGAGACATTCCGTTCTCTGGCATTTGTCTGTTGCTATATTGCAACATTCTACAAATAGAGAACATGTGAGCAAATACCAATTCAGCTACCGAAGTTGAAGAAGCTGCAGGCGTGTTAACCACTGCAACACCTTTTTCTTTGGCGTATGTTGTATCAATATTATCAAGACCCACACCGGCGCGACCAACCAGTTTTAAATTTGGTGCAGCATCAAATATTTCTTTTGTTACTTTAGTTGCACTTCTCACCAACAACACATCGTAATTGTTGATTTTTGAAGCCAATTCAGCTTGAGGTATGTTGTTGGTATCAATGGTAAAACCATTTGCTTCTAAAGCTATTTTAGCTGAAGCATCTATTCCATCGTTTGCTAATATTTTCATTAATTTGATTGACTGCTTGCGTTAAAAGTTCTCATTACATTTACTAAAGCTTCAACACTTTCAAGTGGCAAAGCATTGTACATACTTGCTCTGTAACCTCCGGCTGAACGGTGACCTTTAATTCCAGAAATACCAGCTTCTTTCCAAGCGGCGTTGAATTGATTTTCCATAGACTCATCGCTTAATAAGAAACAAGCATTCATTTGAGATCTATCTTCTTTATCTATGGTTCCTTTAAATAATGGGTTGCTGTCAATTTCGTTATACAACAAAGCAGCTCTTGCAGCAGCTCTTCTTTGCATTTCATCTACACCACCAACTTTTTTAACCCATTTTAAGTTTTGCAACATTGAGAATATTGGGAATACAGGAGGCGTATTAAACATCGTTTCTTTATCGATGTGAACTTGGTAGTTCATCATACTAGGAATGTGACGGGTAACTTTACCTAAAATATCTTTTCTTACTATAACTACTGTTACACCGGCAGGACCCATGTTTTTCTGAGCACCAGCATATATTAAACCAAATTTAGAAACATCAATTCTTCTACTTAAAATATCAGAACTCATGTCGCAAACCATAGTTACAGGGCTATCAGGGAAACTTTGCATTTGACTACCATAAATGGTGTTATTACTTGTGCAATGGAAATAATCAGCATCGCTTGGAATGGTATATCCTTTTGGGATATAAGAATAATTCCTGTCTTCTGAACTTGCAACTACTTCAACATTTCCTAAATATTTAGCTTCTTTTACAGCATTTGCAGCCCAAACACCTGTTTTTAAATAAGCACCTTTAGTTTCCAATAAATTATAGGCTACCATTAAAAATTGTGTACTAGCACCACCACCTAAAAACAATATTTCGTATCCTTCTGGAACACCTAAAAGTTCTTTAATAATGGCTTGAGTTTCTTCAACAACAGCAACAAATTCCTTGCCTCTGTGTGATACTTCTAATACGGATAAACCAGTACCAGCAAAGTTTCTAATACCTTCCATGCTCGCTTCAATGGCCTCTTGTGGAAGAATAGATGGACCTGCTGAGAAATTATGTAGTTTTGACATACTGAATATTTTTTATGTTGCGAAATTAAGCTAATATTGAAACAATAAAACAATGAAATTCAAAAACATTTTATTTTTTACTGCACTTCTGCTCAACTTATTAGACGCTAGTAGTCAAAATCAAAAGCGCAAAAAAGAAGATCTCTCGAAATTAAGTTTCAAAGAGCGTTTAACATTTAACGTTGGCGGTGGGCTGATGATAGGCAATACCTATAGCAACATCAACATCATGCCTCAGGTTGGGTATAGGGTAACGCCTAAATTTACAACTGGTATTGGGGCGAACTTTCAATACTATAAAAACATAAACTACAGTAGCAATGCCTACCTTATATATGGTGGAAATGCATTTGCTCGATATAAAGTAAATGATGTTTTATTTGCCCAAACAGAGTACCAAATGCTCAACTTTCAAAACAATTGGGGTCAATACGCTTTAGTTGGGGGTGGTTATACTCCCACCGCGGGATTCTATGTTTCTGCCTATTATTTATTGTTGTACCCTAACAACAATATCTACAATGCACCTTATGTCGTTCGAGTTGGTTTTATGTTCTAATTATTATGAAAAAAATATTATTCAACAAAAAAATATGCATTAAAGACAGCAAGGGTTTTAAATTGAAAAATTACAAACCGAGCGAAACTTTGCATTACAAAAACGAAGAATCCTTAAAAAAGGAACTAGATGGCCACAAAGAGTCTATTTCTATATTGCAAGAAAAACTCTATGCACAAAATAAATATTCAGTACTTATAGTTCTTCAAGCAATAGATGCTGCTGGAAAAGACAGCTGTATTAAACATGTGCTAACAGGAGTTAATCCTCAAGGTTGTCATGTTGTTAATTTTAAACAACCAAGTAAAGAAGAATTGAACCATGACTTTTTATGGCGTTGCAACCGCTTGTTGCCTGAAAGAGGTAAGATTGCTGTTTTCAACCGTTCTTATTACGAAGAGGTATTGGTTTGTAAAGTACACCCTGAATATATCCTATCACAAAACATTCCAGGCATTAACAGTAAAAAGGACATCAAAAAGGATTTTTGGGAAAACCGATATGAAGCGATAAATGCTCTTGAAAAACACTTGGTTTTGAATGGTACCGTTATTATAAAAGTATTTTTAAATCTAGGTAAGGCTGAACAAAAGAAACGTTTCATAGAACGGATAGAAGTACCTGAAAAGCAATGGAAGTTTAACTCAGCAGATCTACAAGAACGTGCGCATTGGGATGATTATCAAATCGCCTATGAAGACATGATTAAGAATACAACAAGTAAATATGCGCCTTGGCATATTGTTCCGGCAAACAACCAATGGGTAAGCCGAGCCATTGTTGGTCGCTTGGTTTCAGAAGCCTTAGAGTCTTTAGAATTGGATTATCCTATTATCAACGAAATACAAAAGGAAGAATTACAAAAGGCTAAGATTAGCTTAGAGAATGAGTGATAAAAAGTTAACCATTGTTGCCGGTCCTACTGCTGTTGGTAAAACAGCTTTTGCGATTGAATTGGCAAAAAAACTAGACTCACCAATTATTTCGGCCGATTCTAGACAAGTATTTAAAGAATTAAATATTGGTGTTGCTCGTCCTAGCGAAGAACAATTATCAGAAGTTAAACATTATTTAATAGCCCACACCAGCATACACCAACCTTATAATGCTGGAATTTTCGCTAAAGAAGCTCGATTAATAATTAATCAATTATTTGAGAAGCATGATAATTTAGTGGTATGTGGTGGTACTGGTTTGTACATTAAAGCCTTGATAAACGGATTTGACCCTTTGCCCCCAAGCAATGAAATACTAAGACAAGAATTGGAAGAGAATTACGCTTCATTGGGTATTGAATTTTTACAAGAAAAATTAAAATCCTTGTCGGTCGACTTGTACAATAAAACAGAAATATTAAATCCTCAAAGGTTAATTAGAGCCATAGAAATTGGAAGTGCTGAAGAAGTTCCTGTAAGTGATATCCCCGATTTTTCTTGGGAATTCGAAACAGAATACAAAGTGTTGACTATGGATAGAAATGAACTGTATGATAGGATCAACAGACGGGTTGATGAGATGGTAGAAATGGGATTGGAGAAAGAAGCCAAAGATTTGGAAGAATTTCAAGAATTAAATGCTTTGCAAACCGTTGGCTATAGTGAATGGTGGCCGTATTTCAGAGGTGAAAACAAAATTGAGTTTACCATAGATAAAATCAAACAACACTCAAGAAATTATGCCAAACGCCAAGAAACCTGGTTTAAACACCAATTGATTAAATCCAATTCATAAATATTAGTCTATAGTACTTATAATAATTAATACATTTGTAACTTGGAAAAACCGAAATCTATTTTCAAAAAGACCGTTAAACACCCGCTGGGTTTAATTGGTTTTATTATTGTAAGTTTATTCTTTGTTATGGGCTTATTGGGCAATTTGATTACCCCAGATAAGACCAGTAATTCAAACCTTATCAATTTACCAATTGCTTTATTAAAGCCAATGAGTAAAATCCAAATGTTTAAGGTAGAGAACCCAATTCAGAAGTCGTTTTTTGATGCTTGGATCAATGGCCAAAACGAGCCAATTTACAATATAGCCATTAACGCTTATTCTATAAAAAATGACAGCATAAGATTAAGTTTATATTATCCTGAAAAAACGATTACTGAAACAATCTGTATATCTAAGTTACCAGCACCTTATAAGATTGAAGAACAAACATTTTTATTGGGAACCGATGGTTTTGGACGCGATGTATACAGCCGAATTGTATTAGGCAGCAGAGTATCATTGGCAGTAGGAATAGTTGCTGTATTGGTCTCCCTATTTTTAATTGGTACTGCCTTGGGTTTAATAGCAGGATATTATAGGGGCAAAACGGATATTGCCATTTCTTGGTTTATCAACGTTATATGGAGTTTGCCAAGCATGTTGTTGGTTGCTGCTATAAGTTTTGCTTTAGGTAAAGGATTTTGGCAAATTTTTGTAGCAATTGGCATTAGTTCTTGGGTTGAAGTTGCCAGAGTTGTAAGAGGACAAGTATTTAGTTTAAGAGAAAAAGAATTTATACAAGCTGCCAAAGTATTGGGATATTCTCCGTTTCGTATCATGTTTAGGCACTTGTTACCAAACTTAAAAAGCACATTAATTGTATTGGCCATATCGGTTTTTGGCTCTGCTATCTTATTAGAATCAGGTTTAAGTTTCTTAGGCTTTGGTATTGCGCCCCCTGCGCCAAGTTGGGGCATGATGGTAAAAGAAAACTATCCTTATATTATGTGGGACAATGCGTATTTGGCAATAGTACCTGGCTTTGTGATTATGTTGTTGGTGATGGGCTTTAATTTCCTTGGTATTGCATTAAGAGATGCATTGGATATCCACCTTAAATAATTTTGTAGTTTTTATTCTCTCCTACTCTCCAACCACTTATTTTTTCAATAAAATATAGGACAGACTTTTTAAAGCCTAAATTTTTAATCTTTATATCGTACTCAAATTTCCAGTTCTTTTTCTGGATACGCTCTTGGATTACTTGAGGATGGGTTCCTGTGAATAGTGATAAAGAATCAACATTACTAAAATCATATTCGTTTATGTCTGCGTATTCTTTTTCAAGAAACTCATCAGAATGCCATAATTTTCTAGCTTGTTTTAATTTTTCAAGTTGTTGTTTAGGATGCTTAACCCAACCATAATGGTAAATAGATGCACCTGTTTCTTTTACTTTTAATTTTTGGTCGTTTTTACGAAACCCTTGAGCATCTTTAAAGGAACGAATTTGTGGGTTATTTCTAATGATGCGTATTTCCTTTCTATACCAATGACGGCTGTCGGCAACATAATCGTAGCTGCCATAAAAATGGGTGTAATTAAAAAGCAAACCATCAATAGATTGTTCATCCTTATATTTCAGCATAAGGTTTTTCAAAGGTTCAAGATATTGTTCATGCAAACACTCGTCTGCTTGAATATAAAAACACCAATCAGCATTAGGATTAATGGCATCCATCGCTTTATTGGTTTCTATAGCCAATACTTTACCCCCTTCTCTTAAACTATCGTCCCATATGGTTTCAATAATTTTAATTTTGGGTGAATCAAACGATTTAATGTAATTCAAAGTATCATCATCGCTTTTACCAACTGCTATAACCATTTCGTCGCAAAGAGGTAAAATTGAATACACCGCTTCTTTAATTGGATAATCTGCTTTTACGACATTTCTAGCAATGGTGAAACCGGATACAAACATTCTACAAAACTAAAAGAAAAAGCTTATTTATATTTCTTCTTGACATATTTAATTAAAACCAACATGTCTTTCTTCCATTTTGCAAAATGGTTAAACGAGTTGTACATAAAATGTATCATCTCTATTTCATCTTTAGGAGGACGTTTATTTTTATCTATAAATTTTGCTTCTATGGATTCAATATAGATTTTAAAATCCAACATGCATTCAAACCAATTTCTATAGATGGCATAATTGGTATTTGTAGCACCAATGGCATATGTTCTTCTTGCTCGTGGAAAACGCATGCCACATAAATTATAATGGGTAGATGACAACCAGCTATAATGGCCATTTGCTCCACTTTCTTCCATTTTTATTGCCAAAAATAAATAATTCCATCGTCCCATATACTTTCGGGCAACCTTATGCAAGGTATCCATATTTGGAACACGTTTTAAATTTAAACCTCTTAGTACATTGGTGGTATCCAAAGACTTAGAACTTGAGTCTGAATGATTAACCCCATAGCTCTGCAAGGTAAAAATCAATAGTATCGATATTAAAAGTCGACGAATGATTTTCAAATGATAAATTCAAAGATAAGTGCAAACATTTTTAGCTTTTCCACAAGTTATTGCCAATCCTAAACATTCAAATAAAATGCGCTTTTTTTATTACATTTGAATTTTAATTACTATGAATCGAGTACGCAAGATTTACTTTTTATTGTTGTTAGTATTTACAAGCCTTTCTAACTTAAATGCTCAGAGTTTTACCATATCTGGTTTTTTAAGCAACAAAGAAACTGGAGAGGTTTTAATTGGGGCTTATGTTTTCTGTCCACAAACTGGATCAGGCTCAGTAACCAACAACTATGGTTACTATGCAATCAGTGTCCCATACGGAACCAAAAACATTCTATACATAGGTGAAGGATATTATGCCAAAATTGATACCATGCGTATTTCTTCTAATAAGCAAGCTGATGTGGAATTAAGTGAAATGCCAGATGAGGCTTTTCAAATTAACCCTTTCAGTGATATCCAAATTTCAGAAGAAACAGAAACTGTGGTAGATGAAAACGACAGCAGCAGTTCTCCCAAAGTTACCATAAAAAACAGCGATGAGGTTAACAAACTAATTTTGTACGCCCTGCAGCACAACATGAAGATTATTGACCGAATTGAAAATGGATATGTTGAAGTGCCTGGATTTCAAATTAGTCAAATGCCTTCATTAGCCGGAGAGATTGATGTTGGAAGAGCTATTAAACATCTTCCAGGAGTTATGCCCGGAACTGAGTTAACCAATGGCATGTATGTTAGAGGTGGCAGTCAGGATCAAAACTTAGTTTTAATTGATGGAATTCCTATTTATAACACCAACCACGTTTTTGGTTTTTATTCTATATTTAATTCAGATGCCATTAATAGTATTAACTTATCTAAGAGTGGTTTTTCAGCCAAGCATGGCGGTCGACTTTCAGCGATTACCGATGTGGTAATGAAAGAAGGTAACTCTAAAAATATACATGGTATCTTTTTGAATAGTTTGTTTTCATTTACCCTCGATTTAAATGGTCCACTTTCAAGAGATGGAAGAACGACCTTTTCTGTAGCAGCAAGAAGATCAAACTGGGACCTTTTATTCTTCAGACCTATAAGCACTGATTCTAATAAATTCACCTATACATTTTACGATTTAAATGTTAAAGTTTGCCATAGAATAAATGCAAAAAACAAATTGTTCTTCAGCGTTTACAACAACAGAGACCGTTTTTATACCTACAATAAATCAACTGAAGTGATTAACAACATCAAAACAACTTCAGATGCTGAGTTTGATGTTAAATGGGGTAACATAGCTGGTTCATTTAAATGGAATCGAGTAATTAACAACCGCTTATTTTCTAATTTCGATATTACCTATAGCCAATACAAAAGCTCGATTGGACTTGGATTTAGCGAATCTGTTGACAGTGCTAGAGTGATAGATTTTTCAAAAATTAATTTTAAATACTTTAATTTCATACGCGATATTCAAACAGGTTTAAATTATGATTATTTGCTTGACAAACGAAATACGTTGCGTTATGGAGCTCAATTTTCTTTAAAAGGATTCATGCCTGGATCAACGGCTACGACCTTTAATCAAAATGGCATTATTTCAAATGATACTTTTTTTGGATTATCAAAAGCCCTTACCACCAAAGAACTTGCAATTTATGTAGAAGAAGAGAAAAAGGTAAACAACAACTTAAGGTTAAATATCGGGGCACGTATGGTGAACTATTTTTACAAAGACCAAACCTTTATTTTCCTAGAACCTAGATTTTCATTCAATAGAAAATTCAATAACACCTATGCTCTAAAAGGCAGTTATACGATGATGAATCAAACGTTGAATTTACTTGCTGACAATATCAATTCAAATATTTTATCATTGAATTTTGACCGATGGGTACCGTCAAATGATGCAGTAAAACCGCAGAAAGTCCAGCAAATCACATTAGGACTTTCAAAACCATTTAAAGACAATTGGGAATTAACCGTTGAAGGTTATTACAAATGGTATTCTAGAATATTAGAAGTAAAAGAAGGTGCAGATATCAATGGTGGCATTCTTAGCAGCAACGATTGGGAATCTAAATTACTAACTGGTAAGGGTTGGAATTATGGTATTGAAACCTTTTTGCACAAAAGAAAAGGCGACCTTACTGGGTGGATGAGTTATACTTTGTCTTGGGCTAAGCGCAATACCCCTACTGTTAATAGAGGCGAAGACTATTTCTATCAATTTGACCGCAGACACTACATCAATATTGTGGCTCAAACCAAAATTGATGACGATTATTCAGCTTCAATTAATGTGGTATTCTCAACAGGAAATGTTCAATCGGTTCCAATTGGAAAATATTTAGACATCAACGGCAATGTTGTATACGACTATACAGAGAAAAACAATTACCGCTTAGCAAACACCTTCAGAATTGATTTTGGTTTAAACAAAATACGCTATTCTTCTTGGGCTGCTGAATCAGGTTATAGATTCTCAATATACAATGTATTGGCCCGAAACAATCCCGCCTACATTTACATAGACAATAGCGGTAAAACACCTAAGGCCTATCAAAGAGGCTTCTTACCATTCATTCCAGGTATTACTTATTACATCAAATTTTAAATCACATGCAATTAAAATATATAATTTTTATGAGCATCACAGTCTTAGCACTTTCATGCTCAAAAGAGATAGACTTAAATCTACCAGCCTACAACAGTAAAATTGTTGTAAATGGTGAAATGGATACGGAAAATGATATTTCCTTGGAGGTAAGTCGCAGTATTCCTATCATGCAATCGAACGACTCTACAGGGTATTTAATAAAGGATGCAGTTGTACAAATTTTCGAAAACGGAACCAATATAGGAACGGCCAATTATTTTTCTGGCAAATATGTTTTGGCCGCAAAACCAAAACCTGGTGCTTCATATCAAATAAAAGTAAGTTCTGGCACCTACACCCCTGTTCAAGCCAATTTGAAAATCCCTAAAAAACTTCCAGTTGTTTTAAAGTTCAAAGACTCAATAGGCTTAGATGCCTTTGGATTTAAGGTTGGTCAGATTAGCTTGAGTTTTACCGATGATGGTTCTGTAAGCAATTATTACAAGCTATTGATTCGTTATTACAATGCTGGAACCACCGTTTGGTTTCCTTTTGAAATCACATCCAATGATATACTATTCATAAATAATGACAAATTGAATGACGGTGGATATATGTTTAGCGACAGAACCTTTTCAGGCAAGACCAAAAACCTGTATTTTGACGTACCATTTGGATTGGCCCAAGGAACCCCGAAATTTGAAGTTTCAATAAAAAGTTTCGATACAGATTACAATGATTATTTAAGAGCTGTAGAAAATTACCGTCAGAACGGCAATGGCCTAAGTAATGAACCTGTGATATTAAAATCAAATGTTACCAATGGTATTGGAATGGTTGGTGGAGTCAGCAATGTCAGAGACACAATTTATTAGTCATAAAATTGTCTTTTTTTAGATTTAATAAAATAAAAATCACATTGTCGATTTATATAAATACAAAATGATGAAGAAGCAAATACTTGCCCTGTTTATACTATTATTTAGCGCCCAATTTGTCTATTCACAAAGAGCGGGAACAAAAGCATTTGCTTTTTTAAATATGCCCAGTTCTGCTAGACAATTGTCATTGGGCAGCAGTTTTATTTCTACCATTGACAATGATTTAAGTCAAGCATGGTGCAATCCAGCCGCTCTTAATTCAGCGATGGACAAACATGTTTTTGCCAGTTACAACAACTACATAAGTGATATTAATTCCGGTTATTTCGGATATGGAAAATCTTTTAAAAACATAGGCACCTTTTCATTGGGAATATTATATAATGACTATGGTACTTTTAATGGATATAATGAAGCAGGAATAAGCACAGGGACATTTAAAGCCCAAGACCAATGCTTTAACTTATCGTATGGAAAACAATTGAATAGTAAGTTTAGGGTTGGTGCCAATGCAAAATACATTTATTCAATATACGAATCATTTGTAAGCAATGGATTGTCGACAGACCTTTCAGCTATTTATACCGATTCTGCCAAACAATTAAACATTACAGCGTTTGCTAGAAACATTGGTTTCCAAGCAATTCCATACAGTGGAACCGAGCGCCAAGGCTTGCCTTTTGAAATGGCAATTAGCATATCTAAAAGACTAGAGCATTTACCTTTCAGATACCATTTAATCTTCAATAATTTGCAGACACCTGATTTTAGATATACGATAAGCGAAACGGGTGAAAAAGACGAAAATGGAAATCCTAAATACAAAACCATGACTATGGGTGACAATATCTTGCGACATATTGCTTTAGGTGGAGAATTAAACTTATCTAAATATTTTGTTGTCCGTTTTGGTTACAACCACATGAAACGAAAAGAAATGGGACAAGAGCAAAAAAGAGGAACCGCTGGTTTTAGCTGGGGTTTAGGTTTTAAAGTTTCTAAATTCCAAATATCTTACGGAAGCGCAAGTTATTTTTATGGACACAACAGCAATCAGTTTAGTTTATTGGTAAACTTAAACGATTTTTACAAGAAGAAATAGTAAGGAAAGTTTGACTAATTAAGACAAGTTAGTTCCAGTTTCTGGATCGTAATCTTTTCTTGAAAATTCATCGAAATTATATTCAGGAAGCAATTCACTTTTAACGTGCTTAATGGTTTCATTTAAAGCTTCAGAGAACTTATTGAAATCTTCTTTATATAAAAAAATCTTAGATTTCACATAGTTTCCATCGTCGAATTTCTTTGTGCTTTCAGTAATCGTTAAAAAATAATCATTTGACTTCGTGGCTCTTACATCAAAAAAATAAGTCCTTTTTCCAGCTTTCACACGTTTCGAATAGATGCTGTTCTTGTCTCTGAAATCTTCCATTATAGTCTGTAAATTTTTCGCTAATTAACACCTTTTTTTCAAATACAAAAAATTTTTATTATTTTGGCAGTATAATTGCGTGAATAAAATACAATGAAGCACTTAATAATAACCCTTTGCATGCTGTTTTGTATGCATGTTTCAAAAGCCAATACAGCTGATTCAAGTAGAAGTGTTCAAGTAGGTGATTCAGTTATGATTTCAGTATGTCCAGCGAAAGGATATACTTACTTACAATATTATCAAAAAACCCGATTTACAAATATCAACGCCACTTATAACAAAACTACTGGAGAAGATTTCTATGAATATTTTTTTCTAGATGGTGATTTCGATGCCAAGGCCCTTCCCTGCTCGTATGGTGGCAAAAAATACCGCATCATCAGTATTCGCACTATGGTAGATAAAAATACTGGAGCGGATAGACCGGTTATGTTCTTAGATCTAGGTCCAAACACGGTTGCTTGGGTTGAACTTAATGGTGCAGTAGAGGCTGTCGAAGTATTCTTAGAATAAAATAATTTAAGGCATAAAAAAAGGCTCCAAGTTTTTGGAGCCTTTTTTATTATATCTTTCTTTTTAATTTACCATTCCGTTTATAATCCAACATTCAATAACTTGAATGGTGCTATCACTTAATTTAGCCGCCTTCAAAGGCATTGGGGTTGCCAACATTTGGTGTTTAATCGCTGCCATAAAGCGAGGCTTAATTGCTTCCTCTTTTAGCATATCATAAGTAGACAAATCGATGCCATCTGCATGCTTGCTTGCGCTGTGGCATGATTTAGCACAATGCAAATCAATCAAACCTTTGATGTTGTTGCTATATGAATTAGAAGTACTGCAATTCAATTTGCTTGGCGCAGGTTTAGGAACATCAGCACTTGCAACAGTTTTCTTAGAGCCACAAGAAGCGGCCAACCCAAGAAATAAACTGGCCATGATTAACGATTTAATATTTGTTTTCATGTTGTAAATTTAATCTTTTTTATCTTTTGTTGTTTCTTCTATGTTCAATTCCAAAGGTTTTGCAACTTTTTCATCTAATAATGCAAGATCAAGAACCTCTAGCATATTGCTTACATAATGAAACTCCACACCTTTTAAATATTGACTAGGAATATCATCTACATCTTTTTTATTTTCCTTGCACATGATAATTTCTTTAATCCCTGCGCGTTTTGCTGCCAATATTTTCTCTTTAATTCCACCCACTGGAAGCACACGACCTCTTAAGGTTATTTCACCAGTCATTGCAAGGAAAGGTTTAATTTTTCTTTGAGTAAACAAGGATGCAAGTGAAGTTAAAATGGTAATACCTGCACTTGGACCATCTTTGGGAATTGCTCCTGCAGGAAAGTGAATGTGTGTATCCCAATTATTAAATGCTTTGTAATCGATGTTTAAATACTCTGCGTTGGCTTTTAAATACGTCATTGCAGTGGTGGCCGACTCTTTCATTACATCGCCCAATTTACCTGTTAATACCACACCGCCTTTACCACGGGTTAAAGTACTTTCTACAAACAAGATACTTCCACCAACTGGACTCCAAGCCAAACCGGTAACAACACCTGCTGTATCATTGTCTTGGTAAATCTCTTTTTCCAATTTATCTACACCCAATATTCTTTCGATATCTGCATGACTTAAACTAGGATTAAAAGGTCCTTCACTTGCAATATTCATTGCATTGTGTCTTACCAGTGCTGCTATTTTTTTCTCAAGGTTTCTGACACCACTTTCTCTTGTATACTCTTCTACTATACCTTCTAAAACATCATCACTTAGTTTGAATTGATTGGCTTTCAAACCATGCATGGTTCTTTGTTTTGGAATCAAATACTTTTGAGCAATTTGAATTTTTTCTTCAACTGTATAGCCACTTATTTCAATAATTTCCATTCTATCCAACAATGCTGGTTGTATGGTATCTAATGAATTGGCTGTGGCAATAAACATTACCTTGCTCAAGTCGTAGTCCAATTCCAAATAATTGTCGTGGAAGCTAGTGTTTTGTTCCGGATCTAAAACTTCTAGTAAAGCAGAAGATGGATCTCCTTTAAAGTCATGTCCTACTTTATCAATCTCATCCAATACAAAAACAGGATTACCTGATTTTACCTTTTTAAGGTTTTGGATAATACGACCAGGCATAGCACCAATATAGGTTTTACGGTGACCGCGAATTTCAGATTCATCGTGCAATCCACCTAATGAAACACGAACATATTTCCTTCCAATGGCTTTGGCAATACTTTTACCCAAACTGGTTTTACCCACACCTGGAGGTCCATACAAACAAATGATAGGGCTTTTTAAATCGCCTTTCAATTTGATGACTGCCAAATATTCTAGAATTCTTTGTTTTACTTTCTCCAAACCAAAATGGTCTGAGTCCAGCACTTTCTGAGCTTTTTTAATATCTAAATTATCACGGGTGAATTCGTTCCAAGGCAAATCCAAGAGTGTTTGAGCGTAGTTGAGACTAACTGAATAATCAGGACTTGCAGGATTAACGCGCAAAAGCTTATCCAATTCTTTGTTAAAAGCTTCATGCGTTTCTTTGCTCCATTTCTTTTTATTTCCTCTTTCGCGTAGACTTTCAATTTCTCTATCTGGAGAGTCGTGTCCCAATTCTTCTTGGATAGCACGAATTTGCTGTTGCAGGAAATACTCTTTTTGTTGCTTGTCAATATCAACTTTAACTTTGCTTTGAATTTGGTCTTTTAATTTCAACATTTGGTTTTCTCTTATCAAATGTTCAAAAACCATATTGGCACGTTCTTTTAAAGTTTTAGAATTTAAAATATGTTGCTTTTCAGGTAAAGTGATGTTTAAGTTAGAAGCAATAAAACTCACTAAAAAATTATCGCTGTCAATGTTTCTAAGCGCAAAATTGGCTTCAGAAGGGATATTGGGCGATAAATCTATGTTCTCTGCTGCAGTATCTTTTATGCTGCTGATAAGGGCATTTAATTCTTTATCAGTAACTTCTTCTTCAATATCTAATGCTTTTACTTCCGCTCTTAAATAAGGTTCAGATGACAATTCAGGGCCCAATTCAATTTTTCGTTTGCCTTGAATAATGGCAGTTGTATTGCCATCAGGCATGCGCAGAATTTTAATAATTTGCGCCATAGTGCCAATTGTATTCAGGTCTGAGATTCCAGGTTCTTCAGTTTCAGGATTTATTTGAGCAAATACACCAATAATTTTATCACCCTTATTGGCGTCCTTTATTAATTTGATGGATTTATCTCTCCCTACTGTTATTGGGAATACCACACCTGGAAACAAAACAGTATTGCGAATCGGTAAGATTGGCAGACTTCCTGGCACAGTTAATTTATTGCTCTCCTTTTCTTCTTGTTGCGAAAACAATGGAAACAAGTCCCCTCCTTCAGTATCCTCTGAATCCATGTGTCCTCCAAATATCTTTTTATCAAAAATCATAATATTATCTCTTTTATGGCAATAGATGTACCACTAACAAAAGTATGACAAAATGTTCAATTTTATATGCCTAAAATTATAATTTTCAATTAGAATAATCGTCGTTATGGCAGTAATTTTAAATTGTCTATTTCACAAACTCATTTAGAATAATTTTTCGTCTTAATGATTCATTATTTTTATTGCAAAATAAGCAAGAACGACAGTAAGTATGACAATTTTATAATAGCAAAAAGGACTTAATTAATATATAAATTATTAATAATCAAATAATTATTAGGTAAATAGACTTATTAAATCTATCTTTGATATGTTAAGTTTAGTAAAATACATCTTTAGTGTTTGTGGATTTAATTCAAAAAGCTTCTTTTAAATTATGTAATGTTCTGATTACATTTTTCTGTTTGGTGCATCTGTTAAAGAATTCAAGTTAACAAACCTTTTATACAATTTTCCTCCAATAAAAAACTAAAATGTAACTATGAAACTGTATATTAAATACATGGTAAGTTTGCGCTGTAAAATGTTGGTTAAAGACGAGCTTATAAAACTCGGATTACATTATGTATCAGTGGATCTTGGCATGGTTGAAATCATGGAAGAAATGAATGATGAACAGCATGGATTACTCAAACAGAATTTACTTAAGTCCGGGTTAGAATTATTGGATGATAAAAAAAGTATTTTAATAGATAAAATAAAGAATGTCATTATTGAAATGATCCATTATGTGGATGAAATTCCGAAGACCAATTACTCTGATTATATTAGTGCTAAATTAAACTACGATTACACCTATTTGTCCAATATTTTTTCTGAGGTAAAAGGCATAACAATTCAACAATTTATTATTTCTCATAAAATTGAACGTGCTAAGGAGTTAATATTATACGATGAATTAAATCTTACTGAAATATCAGAAAAGCTACACTACAGTAGCGTTGCCCATCTTTCCAATCAATTCAAAAAAGTCACAGGACTTTCTCCTTCTTATTATAAAAAGCTTAGAGAAAAAAGAATTACCAACCTTGAAAACATGTAATGTCAAATAATTAAATCCCAATTTAAATATTTGAATCTAAAAACATGTGAAATGTGCAAGATATAGCTCCTCAGGTGTAAGTCTTTTGGTTTTATAAAGTGCAATTTTGCTCTCATAAAAATACAATTATGAGTACAGGAAAAGTTTTATTAGGTGTTATGGCAGGATTAGCCCTTGGCGCTACATTAGGGATTTTATTTGCCCCCGAAAAGGGCAGCACCACCAGACGCAAGTTGGCCAACAAAGGAGAAGACCTAGCAGAAGATTTAAGTGATAAATTCAATGAATTTTTAGAGGGTGTTAACTCTAAGTTTGAAGAACTAAAACACAATGCTGAAAAACTTGGCAAGGATCTCCAAGCAAAAGCAGAAAAAGCCGAAGATTAATCACGATTAGAAGATTCATTACGAAGAAGTGCAATCTCACTTCTTCGTTTCTTTATTTTAAATATGGACAGTATAAAAAAACCTTTAGAAGATTTATTAATTAGTATAGAAACGCTGGGCAAAACTCAAGTTGAAATCATAAAACTAAAATCCATTAAAACAGCATCAATTTTCATAAGTTCATTGATTATTTGGATCACAATTTTCATCACCGTTATAATTTCTTTAATATTCACCGGAATTGCATCTGCATTATATCTTGGAGATATTTTAAACAATAAAATTTGGGGATTTTTAATAGTCTCTTTGGCATTTATTGTACTAGGCATTTTAAGTGCATTAATAATGTCCAAAACAATAAAAAAATCGGTAGGTCAATACCTAATTAAAACAACTCTAAATCAATGAGAAAAATAGAAAAATATGAAGAAATAGATTCTCTATTATTTGATTTAGAAAATCAATTTGAAATTGACAAGGCCAATGTTCAAATTTCGTTCAATCAACTTTCCAACTCTTTTAAACCACAAAATTTAATTAAGTCAATTTTAAGTGTTCCTTCTGAAAGCAATGAGATCAAAGACAGTTTAATTAATTCAGGAATTGGAATATCTGGCGGTTACCTCGCTAAAAAAACTTTTGAACTTATAAGTTCTGGTCCAGTGACCAAAATAATTGGTTCGGGAATCATGATAGGTGTAAGCAATCTTTTAAGCAAACACCCCGAATACACCCAATTTGCGTTCAATAAAATCTTGCAAATGTTCAAGAAAAAATAAAAACCTCAAAAGAAATGATTGAGATGAATTTATCTTAAAGATTAAATTCATTCAATTCTCTATAATTCACTTAATAATCAATATCTAAAACAACAAAAAAAACCAACAAACAAAACAACATTAATCAACAATATAATGAAAAATAAATTAACAAACATCGCAGCAATTGCCATCTTAGTATCTGGAAGTTTTATTGCATGTACTTCACCAGCACAAAAAGTTGAAGATGCTAAAGAAGATGTAACAGAAGCTAAACAAGATTTAGCTATTGCCCAAGAAGAATATCAAAATGATATCGATTCTTACAGGGTACAAACAGCTGCAAGAATTGCAGAAAACGAAAAAAGCATCATTGAATTCAAAGCTAGAATTGCCACTGAAAAGAAAGAAGCAAGAGAAGACTACAACAAAAAACTTGAGGCTTTGGAAAGCAAGAACAATGACATGAAAAAGTCAATGGACGATTACAAGGCTGAAGGCAAAGAAAAATGGGAAACATTTAAAACAGAATTCAGTCGCGACATGGATGAGTTAGGAAAAGCATTTAAAGACCTAACGGTTAAAAATGTTGATGCTAAAAAAACAAGCAAATAATATGAAACTATTTATAGCCTTAATTAGCTTATCACTTTTCACTTCAAATTGTTTGGGTAAAGGATTAGAAATTGGGGACCACCGCGACCGTTTCCTTATAGGTGCAAAAATAGGAAGTAATTATTCTAATGTTTATGACGAGCAAGGCCAAGACTTTGTAGCAGATCCTAAATTTGGTTTGGCATTTGGTGCCTTCGCTGCTATTCCTATTGGTAAATTGTTTGGCATACAACCGGAGTTTTTATTGTCAAGAAAAGGTTTTAAAGCCAATGGCTCTATACTTGGAAGCAGCTACCAACTTACCAGAACAACAACGTATATTGATGTTCCGATAATGTTTCAGCTTAAACCAGTTTCTTTTCTAACTCTGTTAGCTGGTCCTCAATATTCTTATTTAGTAAAACAAAATGATGTATTTACTAATAGTCTAACCAGTTATGCCCAAGAACAAGAATTTAAACATGACAATGTAAGAAAAAACATCATGTCCTTAATCTGTGGTGCGGACATTGGCATTAATCAAGTTGTAGTCGGCGTTCGTCTTGCATGGGATGTACAAAACAATGTTGGCGATGGAACATCAACTACCCCACGTTATAAAAACATTTGGTACCAAGCAACATTCGGATACAGATTTTTATAAGTTAAAATCAAGCTTACCTTAACCATAAATTCATTAAGTAAAATACAATACACTTAGTGAATTTGTGGTTTTAAAATTTATTAATTCTCGCGATTTAACAAATTAAAAAACAATGAGTTATGTATATAACTTTAATTAATAACTAACCCTAATTGACTCATTTATAACTACATTTGAAACAACAATTACAAGTAATTCAATTCATGCAAATTAAATCATCAAAAAAAACAATCCTAAAAAGTAGCATCTGTCTATTTTTAGTTTTCCTTTCATTAAATGCTTCAGCAAATCCAGTTTCAAAACCCGTTAACAGATCATATGGAAATACATTAAATATTGGACTAGGCATAGGCTACTATGGGTATGTTGGTCATAACACTCCAGTAATTCACGCCAACTATGAATTTGATGTTGCAAAAAACTTCACCTTGGCGCCTTTTATTTCAATGTATACTTACAAGAAGTACTACTATTGGGGCGGTCCTAACCATCCATACCAAGATTATTCATATGTGCAAACCGTTATACCAATGGGTGTTAAAGGTTCATACTACTTTGATGACATTTTAAAGGCCAATAGCAAATGGGATTTTTACTTGGCAGGATCATTAGGGTTTGCATTAAGAAGGACCAAATGGCAAAACACTTATTATGGCGACACTAAGGTAATAAACGAAGGCAGCAACTTATATTTAGATGCCCATATAGGTTCAGAATATCACATCAATTCGAAAGCAGGGTTATTCCTTGACCTTTCTACAGGCGTTTCAACTTTTGGGGTAGCAGTACATTTTTAAAAAACAATTCAAGCACATGAAAAACATCAAAAAAGCAATATTCATTATTGCAATTATTCTAAGTAATTTTTCAATAAATAACTTAAATGCTAAGTCGCATAACGAGACAGCACCACTTACTCAAACAGAAATATCCGCAAAACAAAATTCAAGTATTTTAATCAATAGAATAAATGAAATTAATGCAATGGATAAATCTAAACTCTCAAAAAAAGAGAAAACTCAATTAAAATCTGAACTTAAAAGAATGAAAGCTCAAGTACACGGATCTAGAAGTGGTATATATATTTCTACTGGTGCAGTTCTGCTAATTATTTTAATTATTATCTTATTGTAATATGTCAAATACTTTATATTTATTAGCTGTAGTCTTGGTTGTATTATGGGCCATTGGTTACATTGGTTATAATGCAAGTGGCATTATTCACGTTTTACTGGTCATAGCTGTTATAGCATTTTTATTGCGTGTAATAAAAGGCAGCAATAAAGTCTAGATATTTACTTCATAAAAAAAGCCCGAATTAATATTCGGGCTTTTTTTATGTTAAATATTTTTCTATTTGTTTAGTTCGATAAATCTTTCAATATCGATTTCTTTTCCCATTACAATAATTTCATCTTGCTCGTAAATTACCGTATTGGATTGAACAACACCTAGCAAATGTCTTTCGTGTTCAATCTTTCCTCTTTTATCTACCTCATAAAGACGTTTAATTGTGATTAAAGTCAAATTATACTTCACATCGAATTCAATTTTTTCGATTGTCATATTCTTGATACCCTTTGGTGCCGAAATCTCAGCAATTTCATAACCATCTGGCAATTGCAAAAAGGTTTTCACACTTGGGTGAATTAGTCTTTCAGCTACTAAGATACCAACTTCCTCTTCGGGAGACAATGTCTCGGTTATACCCAATTTTTCTAAAATCAACTTTTGGTGAGGTGAGCCTGCACGTGCAATAATACGTTTGATTTTTAACTCCATTAAGTTCACCACGGTTAAAATCAATGCTTCAAAATTTTCTCCTATCGCGACAACGACAGCATCCATCTCTTCAATTTTAAAACTTTTTAGGGCATTTATTTCAGTTGCATCCATGGTTATTGCCATAGCTACGTCTTCTTTAAGCACCTCTACTTTATCTTCATTGTCATCTATTGCAACTACCTCAGCACCTCTTCTAGAGAGTTGCCTTGCAATTTTTCCGCCGAAACGACCTAGACCTATAACTGCAAATTTTGCTTTTATCATTTATGCAAAATTAAATGGTTTGTTGGATATTTTAGAATTATATCATAAATGTTTAGCCCCGGCAATAAAAACTGTATTCAAAAAAGGAATTTCATTAAAGACCAAGGCCTAAATCCTATGTTGTAACATTGAATTTCTTTTACTATCTTTGGGTTAAACGAACACTATGAATTTCAAAACTATATTTTTGATTACAGCTTTGCTATGGGGTAAACTGAATCATGCGAATGCCCAAGCCTATGGTTATTACGCATTCTCTTCTTGCATTAGTCAAGGCAATTCATGTTTTGCAGCATTAAACAACCCCGCAGAATTGATAAATGCAAAAACAACACTCTCCTATTCAATTAGCAATCCATATGGTGTAAAAGATTTATATGCAGTGGGAATGAATCTGCAATCCTCAACATCACATTTTGGCGCAGGTATTTCTTGGCAAAACGAGGGAAATCAAGCCTATCATTTCAATAAGATTGGATTAAGCACAGCATTAAAACCAAGTAAAGACATAAGTGTGGGACTTAAAGGTCATCTCGAATTAATGTCCATTACAAAATATGCTCTTAGAAAACGGTACAACATCGATCTCTCAATTAGTGTGGTGCCAAACTCTAAAATCAAAACCAGTTTCTTAGTTAAAAATTTAATCCATTTCAAAACAAACACAGGGAATGAATTTAACCACAATCAAACAATCGTCTGGGGCCTTGCGTATAACATTGAGAAAAGAATCAAACTTTTGCTTGAGATTGAAAAATCAAAACTTATTCCCATTCAATTAAAAGCAGCCCTGTCTGTTCAAAAAGATTCTATATTTAATATAAATATATGCAGCAGCAATGCGGGCAGACAATTAGGTTTAGGCATTGGTATGAAAAAGAAGAAAGTAGAACTTGGTTTTGCTTTTACCGCCCATATTATTCTCGGATTTAGCACTTGTTTAAGCCTAGCCTATGAAATTAAGTCTTAGTCTTTTCATAATTCTTTTCTGTGGCCAAATTCGGGCCCAAGATTCTGACAATTCAGAATTCGAAAAACTTATAGAATCTAGTAATTTAATTTCCGACAACGAAATTGACTATTCTGAACTGGACAATAAGCAATGGATGAACAAAAAATTAAACCTTAACAAAATTAGCCAACTTAATTTTCATTCATTAAATCTACTTGCATATGGGCAAGTGGAACACATTTTAGAACATCAAAAAACATATGGTCCAATTAAATCTAAATACGAATTACAAACCATTGAAGGACTCGATTCCATTGAGATTAATCGTATTCTATCGGTGTTTGATGTCAATGACTTCTCCTTTCAAACCATTCTCAAACAAAAACACCAAGAGTTATTGCGTTTGAAATATAGCTACAGATTGGAAAAATCTTTGGGTTTCAGCTCCAACGACTCAAATAAATTTGCAGGAAACCGTTCTAAAATCGGATTCTTATACCAATCAGAATCCATCAATTTAGATTACGGATTACATATTGAAAAAGATGCAGGTGAACCCGAAAAAATGTTGTTTCAATCGGCTTATGTTTTAATCAAGCCAAAGAATAAAATTCAGAGTATTTTAATCGGCGACCAACAAATAAATTTTGCGCAAGGACTCAGTTTAGGTACTGGAATATCCAGCGGAACTTCGGCCTTAGTTATGCAAATAATGAAAAATAATATTGGATGTAAACCATACAAATCATTCAATGAAACAGGTTTTTTAAGAGGGCTATCAATACGAAAAAACATTGGTTCAAATGTTGAAGCCATACTCTTTACTGGCATACGACAATTGGATACCAAGATAAAAAACGACAGCAACGAAACCACAATTGGAAGCATATTAAATACCGGTTATTACAGAAATAGTGAAGAACAAAAAAGCAGACATCAATTGTATCAATACTTAAGTGGATGCCATACTTTATTTAAATTTAAAAAAATGGAAATAGGTTCAAGTTTAATATACAACAGCATTAAATTAAATCCTTTTACCAAAACAAAATACGCTGCAATAGAAACTGAAATGATTAATAGTTCCAAAATTAGAATGGGTTTGGATTGGAAATTTCACATCAAAAACAATTTAATCTTTGGAGAACTCTCACTACCAATAAAAAGCGGAAAGTCATTGGTATGTGGCTTATTAAGAACATTAGGAAAAAAGTCAGACTTAAGTATACTAACCCGTTATTATACAGTTGCCGATGACACACGATTAAGTAATGGCTTTGGAAGCTCTAGCACCAATAGCAATGAAAAGGGATTTTATTTGGGCTTAAGCACGCAGTTACCTGGTAAATTTACCTTGAGTTTATACAACGATTTATGTCAGTTTGATAAACCCAAATTCAGAGTTGATGCGAAAAGTTATCAAACAGAACAGATGTTAGAAATTGCTTATAAAACCAAACAAGCATTTTCAATCTACTTAAGACTAAAACATACAGAGCATCAACAGAATGAAGATTCGTATGACAATATCCACAGCCTAGAAAGACATCAAAAAACAGTATTTCGTTTGCATAGTGAGACCAAATTTGATAAAATAAAACTCAGAAATCGAATTGAAATTGTAAACTATCAAATTGAAAACCGCAGTCCAAGTAATGGGAGTTTGATTTACCAAGACGTTCAATTCATGCTCAATACAAAGACCAACATAAGCTTTCGATACAGCAATTTCAGCTCCGACGATTACAATACAAGAACCTTCGCTTATGAAAATGATGTACCGGGTACTTTTAATATTCCAGCATATATAGGAAAAGGAAGCAGAACCTACATATTAATTAAGCACCAAATACAAAAAGATCTGCAAATTTGGTTTAGATTTGCACGCAGCTCATTTGCAGGTGTTGGAAGCAATGGAACAGGATTAAATTACATAGACCAACCCCATACAAGCGACTTAACTTTTCAACTACAATGGAAATTATAAATAAGACCAAATTAAGTGTTAACATCAATAAATTAGCAACCATTAGGAATGCTAGAGGGGGTAACAATCCTGATATCATTAAATTCGCTGAGAAAATTGAATCTTATGGCGCTGAAGGCATAACTATCCATCCGCGACCGGATCAGAGGCATATCCGTTTTGACGATGTATATGCCCTTAAAAACACGGTTAAAACCGAATACAACATTGAAGGTTATCCCAGCGAAGACTTTATTAAAATGGTTTTAGAAGTTAAACCACATCAAGTAACATTGGTACCAGATCCACCAGATGTGTTGACTAGTAATGCAGGTTGGGACACGGTTAAACATTTAGACTTTTTAAAAGAAACTATTGCAAAATTTAAAGCCGCAGGCATTAGAAGCAGTATATTTTTAAATCCAGACCCTTCACTTATTGAATCAGCATCAAACACTGGCACTGATAGAATAGAATTATACACTGAATACTATGCAGTAAATTTCCCAAGCAATAAAGAAGCTGCTATCAAGCCTTATAGAGAAACAGCTGAAAAAGCTTTAGAATATGGCCTAGGCATAAATGCTGGACACGATTTAGACTTATTTAATTTAAAATACTTTGCTCAAAATATCCCTGGTTTATTAGAAGTTAGCATTGGACATGCACTAATTTGTGATGCCTTGGAATACGGCATGTCAAATACAATTAAAATGTATTTGAATCAATTAAAGTAAGTTGAATTTTTGATGCAAAGCCAGAACCTGTTCAATTAATGAATGTTCTTGGTCGTTATAAATCACTGAATCTGCCAATTTCATTTTATCATCTTCAGACATCTGAGATTCAATTCTAGCTTTGATTTCAGCTTCAGAGACCTTATCTCTTTTTTGAATTCTTTGAATTCTTGTTTCCAATGGCGAATGAACAAGAACAATATGGTCGATTGAGTTTTTGCTATCTGTTTCAAGCATAATAGCAGCCTCCTTAATTACATAAGAGCAATGTGCATGTTCATGACAAAAAACTTCCCAATCATTTAAGACAAAGGGATGGATAATTGAATTTAACAATTCAAGTTTTTCCTTATCAGAAAAAACGATAGAAGCAATGAAGGCGCGATTATACGCGCCTTCTATAAAAGAGTTTTGCCCGAAGGCATTTGTAATTTTGTTTTGTAATTCTGAATTGGTATTAACTAATTCTTTGGCTCTTGAATCGGCGTAATAAACAGGAACTCCAAGTCTTTCAAATATTGAACAAACTGTTGTTTTTCCGCTTCCAATACCTCCAGTTATACCAACCCTGAGCATAGAATTATGCTTTTGCTGTTGCTACTGCGTTCAAAGGTGCGCTTAAATCAGATGAAATTGAAGATTTTTCAATTTTCAATCTTGTACCTTCAGAATCAATCACAAGCGTAGAACCTTCATCTAGAGAAACTACTTTACCGTGAATACCACCAGTGGTAACAACTAAATCACCTTTTTTCATTTCGTCAATGAATTTCTTTTGAGCTTTCATTTTCTTTTGTTGAGGTCTGATCATAAAAAAATACATCACCACCAACATCAAGCCCATCATGATCATGAAGCTGCTTGAACCTCCTGAAGCAGGAGCTTGTAAAATTATAATTGAATTGTCCATGTTTGTTTAATTATTTAAGTGAACGTACAGATGCTTTAAATTTAAGTTCAATTGAACCTTCTTTAATGTTAGCCAATACGGTAACTATTTTATTGTTCTCACCAGATTTACCTGCACTGTCAAATACAACTTTAATGACACCAGAAGCACCTGGTTTGATTGGTGTTTTTGGCCAATTAGGAACAGTGCAACCACAAGAAGCTCGGCAATCGTTAATCAACAAATCAACTTTACCGGTATTGGTAAATTCATATGTTGTTTCAACTTTTTGATTTTCTAAAATATCTCCGAAATTGTGTTCAGTGTTTTTAAAACTCATAATAGCAAATTCTGTTGGAGTAGCTGTAGGATTGCTCGCTGTAGCAGGATTGTTGATTTGCTCGTTTGAAATTTCAGTGCTATTCTCAGTTGTTGAGTTTGAATTTTCATTGCTACCTGATTTGGTATTGCAAGAAGCCAAAAATAAAAAGGCTAAAACACAAAAGCTAATTTGTTTCATATATTAAATATTGATTGTTGAGGCAAAAATAAATCGAATTATTCGTTTTTCAATCCCCTACCCGTTTTATTTAATTTACCACTTTGAGTAAGAGTGATTCTTATTTTATCTAATACGCCATTTAAGAACAAATGACTCTTAGGTGTAGAATATGATTTGGCGATATCCAAGTATTCATTGATGCTTACTTTTGGTGGAATGGTCTCAAAATATAAAAACTCAGACAATGCCATTCTAAGCATAATGATATCATTAACTGTTAAGCGCTCTGCATCCCAGTTAGATGTGTTTTGATGGATAATTTCATCAAGAGATTCTTTGTTTACAATACAATTTTGAAACAATGAAACACCAAATTGAATATCTTCTCTTTGCTTGTCGTTGATGATTTCAATTTTAAGCTTATTCTTGGTGTAATATGTATCAATGGTGTTGACCACAGATTTTAAAATATCAGCAGAATCATCTTCCCAATAAATATACTCATCTTCCATTGATTGATCGAACAACTCCAATTCGTTGAATAAAAACTCATATAAGTTGATTAAAAACTCCTTTTGAACTTCTGGACTTGGTTCGTCAAACACACAAAAATCAATAAAGAAATCGTATTGAACGATGTCAATAAATATGCGGTTAAACATGTCACCATGTCTTCTCCAATCGTAAGGCAATTTGCCACAAACTTCTTGGAAATTTGTGCTCTCTGATAATGTTTTAAAGAATTCAACCCTTTTTAAAACGTCTGCATTTCTGATATGCGTTTTATTTGGGAAGTATTTTTCCAACTCTAACTCCTTTTCACTTTCCATGAAAGTGTTAAAATCGATAAGAAATTGTAAACTAAAATAGTAAAATTTGTAAAAATCTGTAAACTGATTTTCTAATGCTTTTTGAAACACAGGAACAGACTTAGCGTCTTGTTGCTGAAAAGCATATAATTGTTGAAGAACTTTAATGCGGATATTCCTGCGCGATAACATGTATGAACGTAATTGGGGCCGCAAAGATAAGAATAAAACTGAGAGAGAAAAATATAAAATTCATTTTATCTTAACTCACCCTACTCCAGAAATGGTCGTCTTGATGGGCCAAGAGATACTCTAGCAATAAGCTATGCTCAGCCTTTTCGAGCGTGGGATCGTTTTTTATAATATAAGCAGCTGCCCGCTTTGCCAAATCAATTATCTCTGTATCCTTTACCAAATCTAATAGTTTAAATTCAGGCAAACCGCTTTGCCTAGTCCCCATAACATCTCCAGGACCTCTGAGCTCCAAATCGACTTCAGAAATATCGAAACCATTATTGGTTGCACACATTGTCTGAATGCGCCTTTTGGCTGGATAATTTAAATCTTCTTTGGTCATTAATATACAATAACTCTGTTCCGCTCCCCTACCTACGCGACCGCGCAATTGATGCAATTGCGATAGACCAAAACGATTAGAATCTTCTATTACCATCACCGAAGCATTGGGCACGTTAACACCCACCTCGATTACAGTGGTAGAAATCATAATTTGGGTAACGCCATCTTTAAACCTTTGCATTTCTAAAGCTTTCACTTCAGGCTTCAGTTTGCCGTGCATTAAACTAATTTGATATTGAGGAATTGGGAAAAAACTACAAACCAAATCGTAGCCATTCATCAAGTCATTTAAATTAAGCTTGCCTGACTCCTCTATCAAAGGATATACAATATAGGCTTGCCTGCCTTTTAGTATTTCCAATTTCAGGAACTCCATAACTTCTGAACGGTATCGCTCCTCCCTTTGAACCGTCCTAATTGGCTTACGGTTTTTAGGCAGTTCGTCAATTACTGAAACCTCTAATTCACCATGAATGGTCATGGCCAAGGTTCTAGGAATAGGTGTTGCCGTCATGACTAAAACATGGGGCTTGGTTTTGTATTTATTCCAAAGTTCTGCCCTTTGAGCCACACCGAAGCGGTGCTGTTCATCTATTACGGCCAAGCCTAGTTTTTGAAATTCAACATCGTTCTCAATTAATGCATGGGTTCCAATTAAAATATGTATGTCGCCCGATTTCAGTTCCTCGAGTATAGAGTTGCGTTTCTTTTTACTGGTTGAACCGGTAAGCAATTCAACTTTAATGGGCAAACCTTGAACTTGGTCTTTGAGTGTTATATAATGTTGTGTGGCCAATATTTCCGTTGGTGCCATCATACAAGCTTGGGCATTGTTGTCAATACACATTAGCATGCAAAAAAGTGCAACTATTGTTTTTCCACTTCCAACATCCCCTTGAAGCAAACGGTTCATTTGATGCCCACTTCTCATATCTGTTCGAATTTCTTTTATAACCCTTTTTTGAGCATCGGTTAATTCAAACGATAAATGGTTATGGTAAAATTCTTTTAGCAAAACACCAGATTGGGTCATTTTGAAACCGTTCATTTCTTGCCATCTTTTGCTTTTGATTTTTTCAGAACGCATGGCAAGGGTAAACATTTCCTCAAACTTTATTCGCCTCGCTGAAGCCAATGCCGCTTGTTCGGAACTAGGCAAATGCATGTGGTATAAGGCCGACTTCCGACTGATTAAATTCAGGGGCTTTAATACAGAATCAGGAATATGGTCAAGACATTCAAATTCCGGACTTTGAAGAATCTGTTTCACCAAACTGAGAATATACTTTGAATCCATAAACCTCGATTTCAACTTTTCGGTCAAAGGATAAACAGGTTCCATTTGGTAACCTTTTTCATCGTCTTTGGGATCGTATAATTTTATCTCAGGGTGGGCAATACTTAATTTACCCATAAAAGCGTTTACTTTACCATAAACGGTATAGTGAGCATCTTCTTTTAAAACCTTAAGGATGTATTGGTAGTTTTTAAACCAAAGCAATTCAATTACACCCGTTTTGTCAATTAGATTGGCAACAAGACGCTTCCCCCTGTCAGCACCAATAACACGAATATTTGACAATTTACCCCTTAATTGAATGGCAGCAGATTCTTCATTTAATTCTGAAATGGAAGTAATTTTCGATTTATCAATATATCTAAAAGGGAAAAAACGCAGTAAATCACCATACCTAAACACATTGATTTCAGCTTGCAAAACTTCTGCTTTTTGCGGACCGACCCCTTTGAGGTATTCTATTGGTGTACTAAGAAAATCGCGTTTCAATTTCGGTTAAAAAATGTTTTGCAATATCTAACTTTAAAATTAGATTTGCGTAAATTTTATTAATAAACAAAAAGAATGAAAAAATTATTTATCCTTACTGTTTTCGCAGCTTTCTTTGCTGCTTGCAACAATTCTCCGGAACTATCTGAATCTGCAATGAAAGTTGCTGACTTAGGTAAATGGGTTGATTCTGTAAAAAACTTAGTATCATCATCTAGCACTTTTGATTCAGCTACATGGGCTGGATACTCAGAAGGTTTTAACACGGCTAAAGAAGGCATCAATGAAACTGAATTAGATGAAGCTACAAGAACCACTTATGGCACTATCCAAAGCACTTGGGAAGGCATTGGCGAATCTTACCTTTCAGGAATGGAAAACAGCAAAAAAGCAGCTTTAGAAGCAGCAGCAATGGATTCAACAGCAAAAGACAGCATGCCAGTTGTTGAGCAAGTATTGAAATCTAATAAATAATTCTAACTATATTTGACGAAAGAGGTTGGGGTAACCCAGCCTCTTTTTTTATATAAAAGAAAACCATGCGCTTATACATTATTATAGGAATCATCTTATCAGCTTGTACTTCTAATCAGAGTTCTAAGCAATCAACTGATGGGCCATCAGATGAAATAAGAAAAATGATAGCAGAGGATTCATTTACGATTGATACCAATATGTATTCAAGCGATGAGGGCTTAAGTGAGCTTGACAAAATATCGCTGAATCAAATAGCGTTGAAGCCATTGAAACCAAAATACGATATTAAGGACTTAAGTATCGAGAATGTCTTAGATGTTTACACCAATCTTTTAATGACAACGAAAAAGTATAGCGATTCAATTGAATCACAGCGCAAGTATTTGGACCAAATATTTGAAGAAATAGAGCTTCAAAACGAAAAATTAGAACAAAGCACGGAATACCCTATTGAGATAAAATTAGAGATTGCATCAATCAAAAGTGATATTCATTTTTTGCGTTCAAACCGACAATTAAAACCCAAACAATAATGTTAAAGACCATAATATTACTCATAATTTCAAATATTTTCATGACGATAGCCTGGTATGGGCATTTAAAATTCGAAAATGTATCATTATGGAAAATTGTTGTTATTAGTTGGTTAATTGCATTTATTGAATACAGCTTTATGATTCCAGCAAATAGAATAGGAAAACTTGAGGGCATGTCAGGTTATCAATTAAAAATAACTCAGGAAGCCATTACTATTATTATCTTTATCGTATTTGCGGTATTTGTTTTAAAGGAGCCATTAAAATGGAACCATATTGTGGGATTTATTTTACTTTTTTTAAGTGTTTTTTTCATTGCAAAAAAATTTTAAGGAAGAAAGGTTTAAACAAGTAGGAAAATTGAAACTTCTGTATTAAATTTGCCGCCCCACAAAGGAGGAAATTAAATTTGACAGAAGAACAATTACAAGACGGCACCGTGTCAACCGGAGTTGATACCGCCACAGAAACAACAAAGACCCGCACTAAAACCCCAGCTGCTCCAGCTGCGGAAGATTTCGATTGGAGCATGGACAAAGCAGGATTCGGTAATTACAATACCGCAAAGCATCAAGAGATGGTAAATCTCTATTCAACCTCTCTTAAATCACTTACTCAAAATGAATTAATTTCAGGTACAGTAGTAGCAATTTCTGAAAGAGAAGTCGTGGTAAACGTTGGTTTCAAATCTGACGGTATCATTTCTAGAAACGAATTTAAAGATTTAAACGATCTTAAAGTTGGTGACACTGTAGAAGTATATCTAGAAAATGTAGAAGATCAAGATGGACAATTGATCATTTCCCGTAAACGTGCAATTCAAGAAAAAGCATGGGACTTCATCATTAAAGCAATGGAAGAAGGAACTGTGATGACTGGATTAGTTAAAACAAGAACTAAAGGTGGATTGGTAGTTGATGTAATGGGCATCGATGCATTCTTACCAGGTTCACAAATCGATGTTAAACCAATTAAAGATTACGATCAATATGTTGGTAAAGACATGGAATTCAAAATAGTGAAAGTAAACGACGTGTTCAAAAACGTAGTTATTTCTCACAAAGCGCTTATCGAAGATGATATCGAGGCTCAAAAATCAGACATCTTATCTAAATTAGAAAAAGGTCAAGTGTTAGAAGGTATTGTTAAAAATATCGCTCCATTTGGTGCATTTGTTGATTTAGGTGGTATCGACGGTTTATTGCATATCACTGATATGTCATGGGGTCGTATCAACCATCCAGAAGAATTATTACAATTAGAACAAAAAATAACTGTAGTAGTATTGGATTTTGATGAAGACAAAAAACGTATTTCATTAGGCATGAAACAACTTTCTGAGCACCCTTGGGATTCTCTAGGTGCTGAGTTTGTAGTTGGTGCTAAAATAAAAGGTAAAGTTGTTACAGTTACAGATTACGGTGCATTTATCGAAATCACTCCAGGTGTTGAAGGTTTAGTACACGTATCTGAAATGAGCTGGTCAAGTCACTTAAGAAGTCCACATGATTTCTTAAAAGCTGGCGATGAAGTTGAAGCTATCATCACTGCGCTTGAAAAAGACGAACACAAAATGTCTTTAGGCATTAAACAATTAACTCCTGATCCATGGTCTAGCATTGTTGAAAAATACAAAGTTGGAAGCAAACACACTGGTATCGTTAAGAATTTAACCAGCTATGGTTTATTCATCGAACTAGAAGAAGGTGTTGACGGATTGGTTCACGTTTCTGATTTATCATGGACTAAAAAAATCAAGCATCCATCTGAATTCATTAAGAAAGATGAGAAAATTGATGTTGTAGTTCTTGAAGTAGATTCTGAAAACCGCAGATTGTCTTTAGGTCATAAACAACTTGAAGAAAATCCTTGGGATACTTTTGAAACCATTTTCTATTTACATAGCAAACATGAAGGTACAGTTGTTGGTGTTAACGACAAAGGTGCTAACGTACAATTGCAATATGGAATCGAAGGTTTTGCTCCAAAACGTCATCTTGTAAGAGAGAACGGTGGCAAAATTAAAGATGGTGATGCATTGGTATTCGAAGTAATCGAATTCAACAAAGAAAACAAAAGCATCGTTTTATCACATACCAACACTTGGAAAGCTGACGACAAAGTTAAAGCTGCAGAAGACCAAGTTGTTAGAGACAGAGCAAACAACAAATCAAGCAAAGCTCCAAACAAAACCAATGAAAAATCAACTCTTGGTGAATTGGATGCATTCAGTGATTTGAAAGCAATGTTCGATAGCGCTGGTGTTAAAGACGAAAAAGTAAAAGTTGAAAAGAAAGAAAAAGCTGAAGCCGCTGAAGGTAAAGATGATCTTAAAAAGATCACTGGCGTAGGTCCTGCTTTCGAAAAAAGACTTAACGCTTTAGGAATCATTAGCTACGACGATTTAATCAATCTTACAGATGAGAAAATCGCTGAATTAGAAACCCAAGACAGCATGACCAGCCTTGAGCAATGGCATACTTGGATGGAAGAAGCTAAAGCTTTGAAAGCTTAATTAAATTTAAATCATCAAAAAGGCGACCAATAGGTCGCCTTTTTTTATGCCCCTATCCTTCTTGTTTTTCAGACACTTTTCAATTCAATGTTTTCAATTTGTAATCTGCCCTTATTTTGACTTTCAAATTATACACTACCTTTGCATAAGTATCTAAAACCATGTCTGAACTAGAAATGTCTGTTGCGGTTCGCGAAGAACTTGAAAGAAAAGAAATCCTTAAACGGTATAAATCATTGTTGAGGTCTATTCGACACGACTTAACCAACGAACAAAAGAAAACCATACGTTCAGCCTTCGATCTAGCCCTTGATGCGCACAAAGACATGCGCCGCAAAACCGGTGAACCTTATATTTACCATCCTATTGCTGTTGCAAAAATTGCTGCTCAAGAAATCGGTCTAGGCACCACTTCAGTCGTTTGCGGTCTGATACACGACGTAGTTGAAGACAGCAATTACACTGTTCAAGACATTAAAAGGAAATTCGGCGAAAAGACCGCTAAGATTGTAGACGGTTTAACAAAAATAAAAGAAGTCTTTGACCACACCGATAGCATGCAAGCTGAGAATTTCAGAAAGATGCTATTAACCCTGAGCGATGATGTTAGGGTAATTTTGGTAAAGCTCTGCGACCGTTTGCACAATATGCGAACGCTAGACAGCATGAGCCGAAAAAACCAATTAAAAATTGCAAGTGAAACTTTGTTCTTATATGCCCCTTTAGCGCATAGACTTGGCTTGTATAACGTGAAGTCGGAGTTAGAAGACCTTTCTATTAAATACACCCAAAGAGAAGCCTATAAAGAAATATCGGTAAAATTAAATGCTAAGAAAGCAGCAAGAGACCGTTATATCCGAAAATTCATTGAGCCAATTAAAAAGAAACTCGATGAAGCCAATGTAAAATACACCATTAAAGGCCGTCCAAAAAGCATCTATTCAATATTGAAAAAGATGAACCAACAGGACATTCCTTTTGAACAGGTATTTGATTTATTTGCCATTCGAATTATTGTTGATTCCTTACCTGAAAAAGAGAAATCAGATTGTTGGACAGCATACTCTATTGTAACGGATATTTACAAGCCTAACCCTTCAAGGACGCGCGACTGGATTACAACGCCTAAAAGCAACGGTTATGAGAGTTTGCATACCACTGTAATGGGAAATGACGGGAAATGGGTTGAAGTACAAATCAGGACCGAGCGTATGGATGAAATAGCTGAAAAAGGCTATGCTGCCCATTGGAAATACAAGGATAGTAAAGAAGGTATAGAAAATGAAGCTCAAACTGGAGTCGATGGATGGTTGGCCCGTATTAAAGATATATTAGACAACCCATCGTCAAATGCACTTGAATTTTTAGATGATTTTAAACTCCAATTAATTCATGAAGAAATTTTTGTATTTACCCCAAATGGTGATTTAAAGAAACTACCAAAAGGTGCAAGTACGCTTGACTTTGCATTTGAAATCCACACCCAAGTAGGCAGCAAATGTATTGGGGCTAAAGTAAACAACCGATTGGTACCATTAAGCCATACCCTTTCTAATGGCGACCAAGTAGAAATTCTAACTTCAGAAAAACAACACCCTAGAGACGAATGGTTACAATATGTAATAACGGGTAAAGCGATTGCCAGAATTCGAAACTTCTTAAGAGAATCAAAAAGAGAAGTTGCTGAAAAAGGCAAAGAACAATTGAAGAAACGCTTTCACAAAGAGAAAGTTGAATTCATTGATGACAATATTCAAAAACTAGTTCGTTATTTCAAGGTACAAAGTTCACTTGACCTGTATTACTCAGTTGCCAAAGAACTAATAAGCTCGGACAAACTGGAAATTAGCAATATCCTAAACAAGAAGATTGTAGTTACCCCGCCTCCAGTTAAGACCAATACCGCACCAAACACCAATTCAAAAAAGAATGAAATTGTGGTGGGTGATGAATATGATTTGCCTTACAGTTTGGCCAAATGTTGCAACCCAATTCCAGGTGATGATATTTTTGGATTTATTACCATTGGTGAGGGCGTCAAAATACATAGAACCAGTTGCCCTAATGCGGTATCTTTAATGAGTAACTATGGATATAGAATCATTAAATCGCAGTGGAAAAACACCTTGGTAAAAACTGAATCGAGGTTCCTTGCTGGTATCAAGATTATTGGAATAGATGATGTTGGAATTGTGAGTTCATTGTCTGAAATCATCAGTAAAAACATGGGGGTAAATATGAAGGCAATAACCATTGAAAGTCATGAAGGCACCTTTGAAGGCATGATTTCAGTATTTGTTGAAGACACTAAGCATCTCGATGATTTGATCGCCAATATCAAACAAAAGCACCCAATGATGGATGTATTCAGAATGGAATTAACCTCTTAATTAAAATAGCAATTCTAATTCTGTTGAATTCCGTGCAAAAGATTGTGATAATTGCCCGGATTCATAAAAAAATTGAATGTATATTTGCGCTTTATGCAAACCTCAGTCGATAAAATAAAAAAAGTAAAGCTAGAGGTTAGAAAAATCTTTACTGCATATCTGGAGAAAAACAAACAAAGAAAAACTCCGGAACGCTATGCTATACTTGATGAAATTTACACGCATAAAGAACATTTTGATGTAGACACTCTGTTTATTCACATGAAAAACAGAAAATACCGCGTAAGTAGAGCAACGGTATACAATACCTTAGATTTACTTCTTGACAGCGGTTTGGTGAAACGCCATCAATTTGGACAAAACATGGCAATGTATGAGCAAAGTTATGGTTACAGTCAACATGACCATTTAATATGCTTGCATTGCAACAAAGTATTAGAATTCTGCGATCCAAGAATTCAACAAATTAAAAATACAATGGGCGAATTGCTAGGTTTTGAAGTGAATCACCATTCACTGCACCTGTATGCAAACCCATTATTGGAGAATAACAATCAATGTAAAAGTTGTCATAAAGAAGTAATCAATAAAGATGAATAAAGTAGATGTCGTATTAGGACTACAATGGGGTGATGAAGGCAAAGGGAAAATAGCAGATTTTCTTACTCCACAATACAATGTAATTGCCCGTTTTCAAGGAGGTCCAAATGCTGGTCATTCTTTAAAATTCAATGGACAAACCCATGTATTGAACACCATACCATCAGGCATTTTCCACAGTGGAAGTTTAAATATTATAGGCAATGGCGTTGTTGTTGACCCAGTGAGAATTAAAGCTGAAATAGAGCGTGTAGAGGCTGCAGGTGCAGATGTAAAGAAACACTTAGTTTTTTCTAGAAAAGCCCACGTTATTTTGCCAACCCATAGATTATTAGATGCGGCAAGTGAGCATGCAAAAGGCGCGGCTAAAATTGGTTCTACTCTTCGTGGAATTGGCCCAACTTACAGAGACAAAATTGGCAGAAATGGCATACGCATAGGTGATATTGTTCATCCTGATTTTAAAAATAAATACCAAGCAATTAAAGACGAGCATTTAAAGCTAATTGATTTTCTTGGTTATTCAGATTTTGACATCAATACATTAGAAACTGAATTCTACGAAGCTTGTGAATTTTTAAAAGGATTTACTTTTGTTGACACTGAATACCTTGTCAATGAAAAAATGAAAACCGAAAAGATATTAGCAGAAGGTGCACAAGGCAGTATGTTGGATATTGATTTCGGAAGTTATCCATTTGTAACCTCTAGCAACACTATTAGTGGCGGCGTTTGCAATGGACTAGGTATAGCACCTCAACACATTGGTCGCGTGCATGGTATTTTTAAAGCATATTGTACCCGTGTTGGAAGTGGCCCATTCCCTACTGAGTTAAACGATGAGGTTGGTGAAGAGTTGCGCAAAAAAGGAAATGAATTTGGCGCCACAACTGGCAGACCGAGAAGATGTGGATGGATGGATTTAGTGGCACTTAAATATGCCATCATGTTAAGTGGTGTAGACTATTTAATTATGATGAAAAGTGATGTATTAAGTGGCTTTGAAGAAGTTAAAGTTTGCACAGGATATAAAGTAAACGGAGAAATAAGCACACATATCCCTTACGATCTGTGCAACGAAACTGTTGAACCTGTATACCAAAGTTTCAAAGGTTGGACAGAAGATTTAACCATTTGTCGTAAAAAATCTGAATTGCCTGCAAATTTCAAAACCTATATCGATTTCTTAGAATCTGAATTGGGCATGCCAATACATATTATTTCGGTTGGTCCAGACAGAGAGCAAACCATAGTAGATTAAAAAAAATTAAACATAAAAAAAGGCGCTTTTAATAAAAGCGCCTTTTTTATGCAATTAGTATTTTAAGCAGTTTGGCCTAAACTTGCTTTTAAACCTTTATCTAGCTCATCTAAGAACTCTTCGGTATACAAGTAGTGCTCACCATGGCTTACTTTATTTCCATGTATGCAAACGGCTAAGTCTTTAGTCATTTTTCCACTTTCTACTACATCGATACAAACTTTCTCTAATGTATGGCAGAAATTGATTAATTCTTGGTTGTTGTCAAGTTTACCTCTAAACTCTAAACCTCTAGTCCAAGCAAAAATTGAAGCAATTGGATTTGTAGAAGTTGGTTTACCCGCTTGGTGATCGCGGAAGTGTCTTGTTACAGTTCCGTGAGCTGCTTCAGCTTCCATGGTTTTTCCATCTGGAGTAACCAATACTGAAGTCATCAAACCTAGTGAACCAAAACCTTGAGCAACAGTATCAGATTGAACGTCACCATCATAGTTTTTACAAGCCCAAACGAAGTTACCGTTCCATTTCAACGCAGATGCTACCATATCATCAATTAAGCGGTGCTCGTATACGATACCAGCAGCTTCATATCTTGCTTTGTAGTCAGCATTGTAAATTTCTTCAAATATATCTTTAAAACGGCCATCGTATTTTTTCAAGATGGTGTTTTTAGTTGACAAATATAAAGGCCAGCCTTTTTGTAAAGCCGTATTGAAGCAAGAATGAGCAAAACCTCTGATAGACTCATCAGTATTGTACATAGCCATTGCTACGCCATCACCTTTGAAATTATATACTTCAAATTCTTGAACAGTTCCATCTTCACCTTCGAACTTAACCGTTAATTTACCTTTTCCTTTGGTAACGAAATCGGTTGCACGGTATTGATCACCAAAAGCGTGACGTCCAATACAAATTGGAGCAGTCCAGTTTGGCACCAATCTAGGAACATTTTTACAAACAATTGGTTCACGGAAAACAGTACCATCTAAGATATTACGAATGGTTCCGTTAGGTGATTTCCACATTTGCTTTAAGTTAAACTCAACCACACGGGCTTCATCAGGTGTGATTGTAGCACATTTGATACCTACATTATATTTTTTAATGGCCTCAGCTGCATCGATGGTAACTTGGTCATTGGTTTGGTCGCGGTATTCAACACCCAAATCGTAATACTTAATATCTAAGTCTAAATACGGAAGGATTAATTTGTCTTTAATAAATTTCCAGATTATTCTGGTCATTTCGTCGCCGTCTAGCTCCACTACAGGATTCGCTACTTTGATTTTGTTCATGTTTAAAGGATAGGGTTATTTCTGCAAATATAAAATTTAACTTGATATTTTGGATACCCAATAAATAAAAAAAACCTTGCCCAAGGACAAGGTTTTTAAATATTGTAAAAGCGATAATGCTTATTATGCTTGGTCTTCTAGAACAATACCTGAAGTACCTTTATAAGGTGACTGGATGTATACCAGTTTGTTTACATTCTTAAGATTTGTTTTTCTAATACGAGTAAACTCTTTATTTCTTCTATCTTTACGTTTAAGTCTGGTAACAGCCATGATATTAATTTTTAAGGGTGCAAATATACAATTCTGAGTTAATAAATCAAAACATTTTTAATTTATTATTAAAAATACTTTTAGTTCGCAATTATCTTGACTCCATTACGATGTAGGGAACCATCATTTCTTCTAATGAAATCCCCCCGTGTTGGAAGGTATTGCTGTAGTATTTTACATAATAATTGTAGTTGTTTGGGTAAGCAAAAAAATCGTCTTCTTTACAAACAACGAACGACTGACTCACGTTGACTTTGGGCAAAAAGGCCATTTCTGGTTTTTTGATTTCAAAAACATCTTTGGCATCATAGCTTAAGTTTTTACCTTGTTTGTAACGCAAATTTGAATTTGTGTTTTTGTCACCAATAATCTTAACCGGTTTATTAACCCTTACAGAACCATGGTCGGTGGTAATAATAACCTTACATTTCTTTTCAGAAATCATTTGCAAGGCTTCCCATAGTGGCGAGTGTTTAAACCAGCTTTCGGTTACTGAACGATAAGCAGCTTCATCTTCAGCCAACTCTCTGATAATACTAACATCAGTCCTAGCATGTGAAAATGCATCAACAAAATTGTAGACAATAACATTGATAGCGTTCTGAAACAAATTAGAAATTTTATCGACCATAGCCTTTCCGCCATCTAGATTTGTAACCTTGGTATAACTGTTTTTACCTTTGATCTGCAAACGTTGAAGCATGTCTTTAAAGAAGTCTTCTTCAAAATTATTTTTACCCCCTTCGTCTTCGTCGTTGCTCCATTTATCAGGGAACCTTTTTTCTATTTCACTAGGAAGCAAACCGCTAAAAATTGCATTTCTGCAGTATTGGGTAGTCGTTGGTAATATGGTTAAATATTGATCTTCCTCGTCTATTTTAAATTTCTCTTTCAATATTGGTGCAATGGTTTTCCATTGATCCAAACGGAGATTGTCTATCAAAATGAAGAATACTGGAACCTTTTCATCAATATGCTGCTTTACTTTACGTCTAAACAAATTATGACTCATTACAGGACCATTGTCACCGGTTGGTTGTAAATAATTAAAATAGTTTTTAACGATAAACTTTCCAAAATTGTGGTTGGCTTCCTTTTTCTGATTTTCATACACTTCATTCATGCTTTTATCAGTGCTTTTACCAAGCTCAAGTTCCCAATAAATTAGTTTGTTGTACAAATCTTTCCAATCGTCCAAACTCTGAGAATCCATAAGCATATTGCTGATGTTTCGAAAATCTATTTGATAGTTTTGATTGGTTTTTTCAGTTACCAATCTACTCTTGTCCATTAGTTTCTTAATGGAGTGTAGAATTTGATTCGGGTTTACTGGTTTAATTAGATAATCGGCAATTTGAGAACCTATGGCATCATCCATAATGTACTCCTCTTCGCTTTTGGTTATCATAACCACTTTCACATCGGCTTGAATAGCTTTAATTTGACGCAGTGTTTCAAGTCCACTAATACCTGGCATATTTTCATCCAAGAACACCAAGTCTGGTTTTTCGCTTATTGCTTTTGCAACCGCCGCATTGCCATTGTTAACCGTTATTAATTCGTAGCCTTTTTGTTCTAGAAAAAGTATATGTGGTTTAAGCAAATCGATTTCATCGTCGGCCCATAGAATCTTAATTTTATCGCTCATTATAGTTTGTTTTTATTTTGACATGGTATTACAATGAATGGTTGCAAGTAATTCATCGTATTGCATAAAAGGATTTTTATTGTAAACCATGATATAGTAATCGTTCTCTGTATTGCTGAAATTGTTTTCAGTATACTTCAAATCGGCTTGTCCTTTATCGTCAGGTGTTGCATAATAATAGTTGTAATACGCTTGTTTAAGCATAACTACTTTTTCATATTGCATGGCCTTTTCATTCCATTCCATTTTAAATTCTTCTTTAAGTTGCCAATCGGTCAACTCTCCGAAAATGTATACATCCTTACTTAATTTATCGCTAACAAAAGTAAAATGCACTGCAGCATAGTCGGCTCCAATTTCACCCTTTACGGCACCGTCTCTATTATCGACAACTATCTTACCGTTAAAATCTATGGTTTGCAAATACGGCGCAGACATCTTACTTGCATCGCTGTATAGCACCGCATTTTTGATGTTGTTCTCATCGTATTTTCTTCTAACGTTAAAACTTAAGAACCTTAAGTTTCTAATATCAAAATATCTAAATTCATTTCCACCTAGGAAAACATTACCACTTTCGTAGTTGTAGTCTAAGATCTTTCCATTAATAAAGCGTGGTTTAAGGTCAAAGATTGCGTTGTCCCATCTCAAGTTCTGCATCAAAGTGGCTTTAACATCAGTCATTGGATTCGGCACCACATTGTCGCCCATGTTTACACTAAAGTCCAATTCTTGTGAAGTAAATCGAACACTAGGGTTGGTAGCTATTTTTACACTTGGGGTTAAAACAAATTTATCATCAACCACCATGAAGCGATGGGTTAGAATCAAATCATTCTCATCAAAGTTGCGAAAGATTTTCAAGATGTAATTTCCTGATAGCTTCGGCTTCATTTCTGCAGAAGGGAAATTTACGTTGTAGTGGGTATAAACTTGAAAGGTGGTGGTTGAAAAAGTATAATTGGTGATGTTTTCAAACATTGCACCTGTTAAATATTCGTTGGGTTTTAAACTGGAAGGTTTCCAATCAGAGCTGCAATGTATAAAGGTAAATTGATAATTGTCGCTTTCTGGCATCATATCATCAAATTGAAGATTCAACTGTTGGTTGCTATTTAAATCGATGGCAGGGAAACGTTCGTAGCTTCCTGACTGTGTCATGATTGCTGTTTTGATATTACTCTCATACGCAGAATTTGTATATGCGATTGGAAGGTAAGCTGCATGAGCAAGCATGGGAAATAAAAAAACAAACAAGGCAGCGAGGCGGCCTTGTTTTACAAATATTGAAGTTGAATAGTTCTTCATTTAATCGGGTTTATAAACTCAGTAATTGTTCGAATATTGTTTCGAACTCTTTATTTTTACTAACAATTGAATCTTCTAACACTTTGTATTGTTCAGAAAGTGTACCAATTTTGGATTGATCGTTCATTTCTGAAATTTGTTTTTCCACATCAAGTTTTTGAATCTTCAATTTTTCCAAAGCTTGTTCAATTTCATCCGCTTGCTTTTGCAATTGTTTTTTCAATTTGCTATTGGCATCAGGGGTATTGATTTCTTGGACTGGTGCAGATTTATTGCTAGACTTTTCTTGCTTTGGTTTAGGCGCCAATCCGTTCTTCTCACGTTGTTGCATGAAATACTTCCATTCATCGTAAGTACCTAAATATTCTTTGATTTGATCCTCTTCTATCCACCAAATCTTATTGGCTATGTTTGAAATAAAATAACGGTCGTGGGAAACGGTAATGAAAGTACCTTCAAATTGTTGTAAAGCTTGTATCAAGATATTCATACTTTGAATATCCAAGTGGTTGGTAGGCTCATCCAGCAACATGAAATTTGCTTCGTTAACCAAAGCTTTTGCTAGAGCAACTCTGGCTTTTTCACCACCACTAAGTACTTTAATTTTCTTAAATGAATCGTCGCCCGTAAACAAGAAACAACCTAGTATGGTTCTCAATTCATTTTCGGTTTTAACCGAACCCATTTGAACCATTTCTTCTAGAATTTCATTGTTTACATTCAATGATTCTAATTGGTGCTGGGCATAGAATGTCTTTTCTACATTGTACCCATTTTCAACAGTTCCCTCAAAAGATTCACTTTGATCGACTATTCTCAACAAGGTTGATTTACCTTTACCATTGGCTCCAATCAAGGCAATTTTATCACCTCTTAATATCTCAGCATTCGTATGATCGAAGATAACTTGGTCGCCGTATTGCTTTGACAAATTTTTAATGGCAACAATTACTTTACCTGGTTGTTGTCTAACTTTAAACTTAAGATTCATTACAGATTCATCGTTCTGTACTTCTTCAATGCGTTCAATTTTGTCCAACATCTTCATCCTACTTTGGGCCATAGTCGCTTTACTAGCCTTGGCTTTGAAACGGTCAATTAAACGCTCTTGTTGTTTGATAAAAGACTGTTGGTTGTCGAAAGCCCTTTGTTGCAGATCGTCACGTTCAACTTTTAGTTCTAAAAATTTAGAATAATTCCCTGCCCATTGGTATACTTTCCTATTAGCAACTTCAACAATTTTGGTTACCATTCTATCCAAGAAATAACGGTCATGCGATACGATGATTACCGTTCCTTGGTATGATTGTAAATATTCTTCTATCCATTCAATTGAAGGTAAGTCCAAGTGGTTGGTAGGCTCATCCAGTAAAAGTAGACGCGGGTTTTGCAACAAGAGTTTGGCCAACATCACACGCATTCTCCATCCTCCACTGAATTCGTTAAGAGGACGTTCCAAATCGGCTGTTTTAAAACCTAAACCTTCTAAAATCTCTTCGGTTTTAAATTGGATATTATAACCGTCAAGTGCTTCAAATTGCTCTTGTTTATCTCCAAGTTGGTTGAGTATTTCATCGGAATGGTCTGTTTCCATTCTTTCGAGAATTTGGTCAATTTCAGTTTGAAGCTTTAAAGCTTTATCAAATGCCTGCAGAGCCACATGGTAAATACTTTCAGTACTTTCATAGCTCAATAGATCTTGATTTAAAAATCCTATGGTACAATCTTTTGATTTGGAAAGCACACCTTCTGTTGGCTTGTACTCTCCTGTAATAATGCGCAAAAGGGTTGACTTCCCAGTACCATTTTGACCCACCAATCCAATTCTCTCACCTGGCTTTATTTGCCAATTGACATCACTGTATAAATAACGACCACCAAAGTCGAACGATAATTCATTTAAAGTTAACATGTAAAACGTGCAAAAATACGTAAAAATTGGCGGATTTCTGAGGCTATTTTTGGGCTAAATTCTAGAGTTAATTAAGGCCTCAAAAAAGCAATTTAAATAGTTCAAAAACTGAGTTTTCGGCTAATACTCGACTTTTTATGCCCTTTTTATTAAGTTCAAGTATTAGTACTTTTCTTCTTTGTTGAATTTGTTTTATTTTTAAGATTATGATAATCAATGTTTTAATTTTAAACAAAAAACAATTTTAATATTTTGAAAGCGTAGAGTATTTAGACTAATTTAGTACTGAGGAGATTAAAATTACTTGTTTCAACAACCTTAGAAATGATTAAAAATATTAAAAATGGTTAAACTGGTTTATTATACCGACCCCATCTGTTCTAGTTGCTGGCTAGCGGAACCATTTTTAAATAAATTACTCATTGAATACGGCGATGACATTGATATAGAGGTAAGAATGGGTGGGCTTTTAGAATCATGGGAATATTACCAACCTTCTAATACGACCATGCCTAAAGATTTATATCTTTCAGAGATGTGGACCAGTCTCGGTCGAAAATATGGTGTTATAATGGATGGGAAAATTTGGACAGACTACCCTATTCAGTCTTCCTTCCCTGCTTGTATTGCCTACTATGCAGCGAAAAAACAAGGCAATAAGAAAGCCCTACATTTTTTGCACACACTTAGAGAAATGGTTTTTCTTCAACACAAAGACATTAGCAAAGAACACCATGTAATAAGTGCAGCAATACAATGCAAATTAGACTTAGCGCAGTTTGTTACCGATTTCAAAAGTGGAATTGCAGAACACGATTTTAAACGCGATCTAATTGAAAGAGATATTTGGAAAATCACCTCATACCCAAGCATGGTATTCTACAATGAAAGTTTCCAATACAAAAAATACGTAAAACACATTAACAACAATACCAGAGGAGAAGAAATATATAAAGATTGGGAAGACATCATGTTCGAATTATCGAATGGAGAAATAACAAAGAAGACGGCAAAAACAAGTGCGATTAAAATTTTAGAAAATTTTTACGGAATGACAACATCAGAGCTAAATTCAATTAACGAAGAAGGTATTGACAAAGTAAATGCAGACCTTCAAGAGTCCTTTGACAAAGGAGAAGTAATTAAAGAAGAGAATACCGAAATAAACTATTGGAGTATAAACAACTCTCCTTATAAAATAAATAAGAATGGATTGAAGTTTAAAAACGCGGCCATAATTGGTGGCGGTGTTTGTGGTTACTTTCTAGCTCTGCATTTAAAAAGGTATAAAATTGATTTTAAAATTTACGAAAAAAATGATGTATTTAAATCGGGTGGCTTAGGCTTCTTGCTTCTTGAAAATGGCATGGAAGCAATGCGCCTATTGGGTTTAAAGAATATTCTGTTAAAAAACAGCAATACGCTTAATTTCTTTAAAGCCATTAACCCCAAAGGACAACTTTTATTTACCCAAATCCTTGAAGAATGCACTGCAATTAGCCGTGAAAATTTCCTGAAAATTTTACAAGATGAAGTTGGCGATGACCATCTCTTAATGGAAAATCAGGTAGCAAATATCAACTACAATTCAGAAAACAAAATTGAAAGCTTGAGTATGCAAAATGGGCAAACGATTCAAAATGATATTTACTTTGCTTGTGATGGTATTCACTCAAAAATCAGGTCACAAATTTTCCCAAATCTAATATTGGAAGAAATCAATGAAAGGGAAATTGTAGGAATATTAAACCAGCATGAATTAAATATTCCTAGCGATGAATTTCTAAAAATAATTGACAAAGAAAATGGCAAAAACATGGGCTTAATTCCTCTTGGTGGTGGCGATTATATATGGTTTATTCAATTTAACAATTCCACACATCCATTAAATGACAGAGACCCTGAAAGCATTAAAAATTATGCATTAGACACAGTTAAAAACTATCCAATAGAATTTCAAAATGTGGTGAAATATAGCGATCCAGCAAAGTCTGTTCTTTGGGTGGCCAAACGAATGGATTTATTGCCTTCATTCCATTCAAGCAATTTGGTTTTAGCGGGAGATGCCGCACACCCATTAATTGCATTTACCAGTCAGGGAGCAAACTCAGCACTCGAAGATGTCTCTTGTTTGCTATCCAATTTGTCAAAACAAGGCGAAAACCAAAGTTTAGAGGACGTATTTGACCAATATTATCAAGATAGAAAAGAACAGATTCAATTTTATATTAACGAAGGTGATGACTTGGTTAAAGATTTTTTAAATCTCACCAATGTTGAACAATTAAAAATTCCAATATCATTACATTAAAATGGATAGATTTTTCTCAAATGAAAATGTAAACATTGATGCTTTAGAAAAAAAAGCATTTAATTACCGTTGGGCTGTACACCCCAAGGGTATAATACCTTTAACTGCAGCTGACCCCGATTTCCCTGTTGCCCCTCCTATCAAAGAAAGCATTAAAAAATATATAGAAGATGGCTACTTTTCTTACGGACCAGCAGAAGGTTTGTATGAATTTAAACAAGCCATCTCAAATTGGTATAAAAGACAGCATTTAGCAGATTGTAACCCAGAGTTTATTTTACCTGTTAACAGCGCTGCTTATGCTTTGTTTGTGGTTATGAAAACCATATTGAAAGAAGGCGAGCAAGCAATTATCCCCAATCCGGTAGACTTTCTTTTTAGAAAATCTATAGAGTATGCAAAAGGAAGCGCGATTCCTTGTGAAGTAAATATGGATACTGCAGAATACGATTTTATTGAACTGGAGCAAAAAATCAATTCCAAAACCAAAGCAATCATGCTTTGTAATCCAAATAATCCTCTAGGCAAAAGTTATACTTTAGAACAAATAAACAAGCTAAAATCGTTTGCAAAAAAGCATGATTTATGGTTGATAGCAGATGAAATATGGGCAGATATTTACTACGACAAAAAGGTCATTAGTGTTTTAAATTCTTCAAGTATTCCTTACGAAAAGACGGTTGTAATTTCGGGTTTATCTAAAAACTTTGGATTAGCGGGACTGCGTATCGGCTATATTATTAGCCCCAATAATACCTTTTACCGAAAAGTACTTGAAAACTCTTTACACCAATCTACAGCCTTTGGATTGTCACCCTTAGCACAAGCGGCTGGTATTAGTGCGCTAAGTGAGTGCGACGATTGGTTAAATGGTTTCAGAAAACACTTGGGTAAAATGAAAACACTGAGTCAGAATTTTGTAAAAAACTCAGGATTTCTTCACCCCGTTGAAAGTGATTCAACCTATTTGATGTTCCCTAAAATAAGACAAGAAATCAATTCAGAAGAATTGGTAAAAAATATATTAGACATTAGCAATGTAGCGTTAGTACCTGGAGGTAATAATTGGTTTGAGTCTAAATCAGAAGGCTATTTAAGAATCTGTTATGCTAGCTCAGAGGCAATTTTGAGTGAAGCATTTGAACGAATCAATTCAAAAAAAGAGTTTTTTATCTAGTTCATGGTTTCACCAAGTTCTTCAACCATAGCTAAAAATCTTTCTTTTTGCAATGGTTTGAAAATATAGTCTTTTACCAAAGGATTACTTTTAGCGCGTTCTATGTCGATTTGACTAATTGATGATGAGAACATATATAAATTATTCTTCTTAGACATTTTAGGCATTAACTTAGCGTATTCCTCTAGGAAGTGCCAACCATCCATAATTGGCATACTGATATCTAGTAAAATTATGTCAGGTAATTCCTCTGCGACATCACAAAATTCTTTTAAAAAAGCTAAGGCATCGCTACCCTCTTGGAAATCTCTGATTTTACTTGAGACATTGCTGGAGTCTATCGTTTTTTTAGCTAAAAAAGCGATTACACTGTCGTCGTCAATAATAAATATTTTTAGTTGCCTCATATTTGCTGATCTATAAATGTGATTTTAAATGTTGTTCCTTCGTTGATTTTACTGTCTATTTCAATTTTTCCACCCATGGCTTCAACTTGCGCTTTAGTCATAAACAAACCAAAACCTTTTGCATTGGGGTGGCGGTGAAATATTTTTCCTATTTTAAAGATTTGGTCTTTGTATCTATTAATGTCTATTCCTAATCCATTGTCAGATACATATAATTCGATTTCGTCTTCAAATTTTTTACTTGATATTTTAATAATTGGGTCACGTTCCAATGAACGGTATTTAATTGCATTGCTGATTAAATTTTGCAAAATACTGTTCATGTATTTAACAGGGAAAGAGATTATGGGTGTAGACTCTATTTCAAATTCAAATTTTACATTGTTGTGTAAAATATCAAAATCCATAGCATTTAGCACTCTTTGAATGCTGTCGTGCAAATCATTTTTCTCAACTGGGATTTTTGTGTCTTGTTGAATTTGAAGTGAGTTTACCAATTCGTCAAAGGTTTCATTCAAACTGTTAAGTACAGGATCCAATTTTGAAACCAATAATTTTTGCTCTTCTTGGTCTTCCGCTGTATGAATAAACTCAGTGAGCATAGTCATACTCACCAGAGGAGCACGTAAATTATGGGAAATAATATTGCAAAAATCGCTGAGCTGTAAGTTTTGATAGGATAGTTTTTCCATCAAACTTTTTTGTTCCTCCTCTAAGCGTTTTCTATCCGAAATATCAAGCCCATAACCTATAACTAAATTCACTTCATTGTTCTCGTCTACAATTGGGAAAAAGCGTCTGAGTTTGGTATAACTCTGACCATCTAAACCGTAGGCTGATTCCTCCCAACCAATTTGATGTTTGGTTTCTATAGCTTCATTAAAAAATTTTCTCCTTTGCAAGGCTGGCTCAATACTTCTATTGAGGTGCTTTGCGTATTCAATATCATCTTTACCAATTGCAAAAGCACGTAATTCAGGATTTTTAATTCCTTCTGGATTAACAAAAACGTAACGGTGATTCCGATCAAATACAACGATGTCCGTAGGTATATTGTTTATTACCGTTTCATAAAAACGCTTTTGATTGGCTATTTCCTTTTGAGCTGAAATATATTCCGTCCTGTCAGAAATAAAGCAAGGAAAATATTGCCCTCTTTGTCCGATAAAACTTGACACACCAATGGATAAATATTTAATATTACCAGCGCGATCTTTTCCAGATTGTTCAAACACAACATTGCCCTGGGTTTTATATCCACCAGCCATAAAGGTCTCTACATTTTTCTCAAATTCTCTGGCTTGTTGTCCATCAAAAATCAAATCTAAAAACATTTTACCGGTTGCATCAACCGATTTTATTTGAAAAATATTTTCTAAAACTGGATTCCATTCTATGACTTTAAAATCTGAATCAAAAATCATAACCCCATCAATTGAATAGTTAAATAAATTTCTCAGATGTACTGATTTCCTTGCAGACTCTTGTCTTAATTTTTCAATGTTTATCGCTTTTAAATTCAGACGCAACAAATTCAAAACCTGATCGCGCAACAAACCCATGAATTTTAATTGAACATCTGAAATTTCTCTTGACTTGTTATCCATTACAGATAAAAAACCCAGCATGTATCCATCAACTGTAATAATTGGGATACCGGCATAAAATTTCAAGTTAGGATATTGCTTTAGTATCGGAAAGTTTTTGTATTCAGACTTTGAATCAATATCGTTTATTAATAAATATGGATCTACACCTGTATACTGAGCACAAAATGAATGTTCCATGCTAACTTCATTTACATCTATTCCTATTCTGGCCTTAAACCAAGAGCGCTTATCGTCAACAAAAGAAATATAGGCTATTGGACATTCGGTATATTCTGCCGCCAATTTGACAATGTCATCGAATTCCTTCTCAGATTCACTATCCATAATCTGGAATTGACTCAAGGCATTCAGGCGTTTAGGATCACAAGCCCTATCTCTATCCATTACTACCCTCCTTTTCTAAAATTAAGTTTGAAACAGAAAAAGATGAAACTCTAAAAGCATTCCCAAGTTTTGTGAAAGTTAAAACAATTGTTACGTTATTAAAGTAATTGTAATTCAATTATAAATATTCAATAATTTCAGTTTAGATTCTACACAAATATACAATTCTTACTTGTGAATAATTCTAATTATTTATGAAATAAATGTCATATTATTGAGTATTGTGCAACTTTGTTTAAACAAAATATTTTTTATTATTTAAAATTCAAACAATTACGTTTTAACTATTTTAAGAAAAGAAAAAGAAAAACTTCTTAATTTTGAACTAATTGCATGAATTTCAGAGACAAAAACGACAAATTTTACTCTTGAACTTGAATTTTAATTCCTCGAAACAGCGCTCAAAACACCAATAAATCAAATTTTTTAACACTTAAATTTACAGTCTAATATCCGAAATAAAAAAGCATATAAGCCTTATATTTGTGGCATATGAAAATTGAAATTTGGAGCGATGTAGCCTGCCCCTTTTGCTATATTGGAAAACGCCGTTTGGAAGAAGCATTGAATGGATTTGAACACCAATCGGATGTAGAAATAGAATGGAAAAGCTTTCAGTTAAATCCAGAACTTAAAACCAATAAAATCCAAAGCATACACGAATATTTAGCCGAAGCCAAAGGTTGGACTATTGAATATGCCAAACAAATGGGTGAGCAAGTTACAGCCATGGCTGAAGAAGTTGGTTTGAATTACAACATGGACGCTACTGTGGTTGCTAACACCTTTAATGCCCACCGCATAATTCAATTTGCGAAAACTCAAAATTTAGGCGATGCCATTGAGGAGGCCTTGTTTAAAGCCTATTTCATGGAAGGCAAAAACATTGACAGCAAGACTGAACTAATTGAAATTGCTGTGTCTATTGGTTTAAATGCCGCTGAAGCAGAAAAGGTTTTAGATGAAAAACAATTTTCAGAGCAAGTTGAATTCGATGCTTATGAAGCCCAACAAATTGGTGTGCGCGGAGTTCCTTTCTTTGTATTCAACCGCAAATACGGGATTTCAGGCGCGCAACCTTTGGAGGTATTTACAAGAACACTAGACCAAGCTTACGCTGAAGAAACGAAAATCTAAGTATTTCTATTATGCGTAAAATTTATCTGCTATTTTTAATCATTTTCACAAGTATTACTTGTGGAATTGGCCAATCAAATTTCCATTCTGATACGGTATATTCTAGGTACAATAAAAAAGCAATTCAATCGATCACCACTAAGGAAGGGAATAAAACCACCATCCGCACTTACCATATTAGTGGAAATTTGGCCAGTGAAGAATTTATAATCGACAGTTTAAAAGAAGGCAAACACCTTTTCTGGTACGACAACGGCCAAGTTCGACGCGAGCATATTTATGTGAATGACCTATGTATGTCTATCAAAGAATGGTATGACAATGGTCAAATGCAAAGTGAAGAGCATTACATAAAGGCTAAATACGATGTCGTTGTTGATGTTAAATACAATAAACCTATTAATGATTATTACACCAAACTAGATGGTAAATATTTAAAGTATTACAAAAGTGGAGGCATTCAAACCTCTGGCAATTACAAAGCGGGTGCCAGGTATGGAAAATGGATAGAATACTATGAAACAGGAAGTAAAAGATCGGAAATAACGTATAAAAACGACGAGACCTTAAGCAGCAAGGCTTGGTATACAAGTGGAAAACTGAGGTATGTTTATCATTATGCACAAGACACCAGCAAAAGATACAAAAGAGAAATAAAGAATGGAGAGCAAATTACATATTTTGAAAACGGCAAAATGTCCGAGCATTGCAATTATGTGTTTGGCAAAAAAAATGGCTTGTATGAATTGTGGTATGAAAGCGGTTTAAAAAAGCAAGAAACAAACTACAAACTAGACCGTGTTGACGGTATCAATAAAACATGGGAAAGCAACGGCAATCTTTCTCAATTTACTGAGTCGTACGACAAATATGATAGCATACGCAAATACCACAGAACCATTTACCATGGAAACTATCAAACATATTACAACAATGGCAATAAGAAAAGCATAGGCAAATACATACACGGCAAGGAAGATGGCCTTTTTACCAACTACTTTCTCAATGGCATTAAGTCTAGCGAGGTAATGTATAAAAACGGACAAAAAATCGGCAAGGCTACTTACTGGAATGACAACAACATTATAAGAACTGTAGAAAATTATGTGCTAAAAAAAGACACCTTTTGTTCTGTTAAAGATGGGGAGCAACTTATATATGCGGAAAACGGAAACTTAATTGAAAAAGGCAATTATGTGATGGGCTTTAAAGAAGGACAATGGCTTATTTGGTATGAGAATGGACAATTAATGGAGTCTAGGTATTTCAAGCACAACCTCCCAAATGGAGAAGTTAAAACTTACGACAAAGATGGCAAAATAAGCTCAATGATTCAAGTTGACTCTGCCCGCAATACACTAAACAACAAAATGGATTATTTGAAAACCCATTTTGAATATTACAAAACAGGTATGCCAAAAACAGTTACTTACTATAATGGGGACCATGTCTTTAAACGTATTCAGTATTACGAAAACAATATCAATAATGAAATACAATACCATATTAACCTTAAAAACACCCAAGCGTATAGCTCAACCGATTTTTTATATAGCCTAAAATTTCACAACAACGGCAAGTTGAAAGAACTGGAAATTTTATACCATTCCCACCGAGTTGGCAGAGTTTTAAAGTATTATTACAATGGAAATTTAAAAAGCTTAACGGATTATGATGTGCATGGCAGAGCAATGGATTACGATCTGTTTTGGGCCTCTGATGGCAGTGTATTAAAAGCTTTGTATAAGGACTCGACCATGCGTCAAACAGACACCTTAATCAATCATTTTTATACACTTTACAATAAGACAGTTAAGCAAAAAAACATAGACATCTCCCGGGATCCCGACCGACTTGCCAACCCTGCAGCCCGTTCATTTTTTAAATATGAATTTGGCGAACACGTTAAATTAAACCTCTTTTATCCCAATGGGAACAAAATGGTGGATTGTTATTTAGAGAATCAAAAAGCCTACGGACCATTCAAAATTTACCATGCCAATGGCAACGTTTTTAAGGAAGAAACCGAACATTTTGGCAAATACAATGATACCAGCTACAGTTATTATCCTAGCGGATTTAAATCCTTCATGGAAATTAGTTTGAACAACAAATCTATAGAAAAAAGAGAATGGTACGATTCGGGGCAAATTAAAATGTTGGCTTTTTACCTAGACAATAAAATGCACGGCACACACACCTTGTGGTACCCAAATGGCAAAATTGAAACTGAAATCAACTACGATTCAGGTATAAATATTGGCTATAAAAACTTTCACAAAAATGGACAATTAAAGTCAAGCAGTTATTTCACCACCTCAAATTTAAAACATCAAATTATTGAGAGCTTTAACATCAATGGTATAAAAACCCAATATGAAGAATGGGAAAACCACAAACAAAATGGTCCTTATCTGCAATGGTGGAATAACGGAAAACCAAAAACAGTTGCTTGGTATAAAAACGGCAAGTCTGACAGCACCTGGACTTTTTACAATGAAGATGGCTCATTCAACAAAGAAATCCAATATAAGAATGGTTATTCTTTAAAGTCTTTTTCTCAATTGGAATGTGAATGCCTAGACACAACAAGCTCAAGAATTTCTTATGCCCCAGGTTTAAAAGATTTGGTGAGTCAAACCAAGTTGCGCGAATGGAGTTTTAATTTCCATGCACCTATTGACGAATACCTTAACAGATTGTTCTATAAAAACTTGCAATTCAACAACAATGAAAATGCCAGTTTTGCTTCCTTTGATTTGTTGTCCTTCGAAAAACTGAACATTAAAATACCCAATTACAATGGACTAGAACTTTGCCTAAACCCATGTTATACCAAAGCGAATTCAATTAGTTCTATACCCTTTATGGTAAATGTGAACACCAAAGACAAAGCGCAAACTAGGGTAAGTATTTATCCGAAATATTTAAGTATACAATTTTCAAAAAACCTTTTCCACCGCTGGGATACTTCCCTCTTGTACAAGAACAAACAGGTGAATGAATACAGCAATACCGCTAGACAATTTGACGTATACTTACCCTCTCCTCTTTTGTTTAAAGCCAAAGAAATCAGATATAACAAAGATGCCCATTTCGAAGTATCAAATGCCAGTGACATTTGTTTTCCAAAATCTGAAATTGGTCATTCCGGCGTGAGTATAGATTTCAATGATTTTGTTCTCGACTTAGATATTAGCAGAAACCCTTATCAAATAGAGGCCTTGAGTTTTGAACGCTATGGAAATTACTATTATTATGGGGAAGATGAATATGAAAGCACGTATTCGAGAGGAAGCTCACGGGGCTATGGTGATGGCGGCGGTAGAGGTAGCTATGGCACAAACAATCCAGGCTCCTATGGCAAAAAAGAATCAGCCTTAAGTAAATTTGTTGGGATATTCATTGATTCTGCTCAATTAGGCTTTCCTAAAGATGTTTTCAATACAGACACAAACATGATGGTAATTGGCCGCAACACCCTTATTGAAAACAATTATATCATAGCCTCATTTGCCATAAAAGCGAAAGTAGGTGCTGCATTATTTTATGAGTTTAAATACAAGGGAAAAGACTATTCATTTATTCCTAAGAGCGTTGAAAACAAACTGAAAGAAAAAGGCTTTTATTCAGTTTACAGTGAGTACGACAATGAAAAATCAGAATACGTATTCTACATTTATTTTAAAGCCAACTAATCATGAGAAAAACACAATTTATACTTATACTTTTATTGAGCCTATGCTCAATTCAAACACTTAGTGCATACAATGATGGCTTAGAAGTTCATGATTTATTGAACAACAAAAAAGTCACCTACATTAGCAAATATCAAACCCTGAATAATTCTAAAATCAATTTTTATGAAGAGTTGGATGTATCAATTCCTATCCTCATTGATTTAAAAGACAGCAACATTCAAAAGAAGATCAACAAACGGTTTGAGAACATATTATTTTCACAATTGGAGTCTGATTCTTTCAAATTAAAAATCAATGCGCACTGCAAAGAAAGTGTACATATGTATTTAAATAACCGCGACGAAGACTATGATGATTTAGGCCTATACCAAGACAATGAAACCAGATTCTCTCCTGAACTAACCTACATAAAACATCAGTTTTTATCCTACTACAATGGCATCTTGGTTTTTCAAGCGGTATTTAAATACCAAGCGGTGTACAACCGTTTTAAAATCAACAAATTCGAGTACACGCAAACCTATTATATCAATGTAAATACAGGCAAAGAATACAATGCTTCTGCTATATATAAGCAAAGCAGTATAAAGCAATTCAATGAGCTTCTTGAAAAGAAAATCAGTTTAAAACTCAACAATTATGTGCAGCAGAATCAAAAAAACAAACAAGATCCATCTGATTTTTATGAAGATGCTACACTAGAATATGCGCAATCAAAAAAACCTATGAAAGTCAGTGGTTTTTCTGCACTTAAAAACGGCTTCATTTTCCCTAAGATCTTCTCTTTTTCATATTACATTCCTCAATGGCAATCGTGTATGTACAACACTGGCGGTTTGGATGCAGAAATTCGTTTAAGTTTTGAAGAAATTAAACCCTTCTTAAACCCTAATGGTCCTTATGGTTCCTTGATAAACACAACTATGCCAAAGGAAATTAACAATTTCATTTTCCCTAACAAGCACACCATTAACACGTATAAAAGTCCATATGTAGAGGCTAAAATTAACATCCCTTTCTTAGAGGAATTGCCTAAATTTTATCCCCATAACATTAAGACGGTAATCATCAAACAAAAGGACCGTTATACTAAAAAAGACACGGTAATTCCATTTAGAGAAATTTCAATTTCCAAGTCTGGTCAAGTGCTAGAAAAAGTAAATTTTTCTTCTGGAAAGAAATACTATTCAGAAAGTTATTTGTTCGACTCGCTAGGTCAATTAATTAAGATTTCTGAATTCAAAAGAGAGGTAATCTCTGAGGCATTTGATTTCACCTACAATACGAAAGGCAATATATTAACCTCAACTCAAACCGGCAACCCTACAAGTGACGAGACCCGTTATTACTATTACAAAGACAATGTGTGCTATCTAGAATCGTATTCAGTATTTAATGGAAAAATAGATATAGATTATTCCGTGTTTTCATTCACCGACAGTGGCTTTTTAAAAGACAAAAAGCAATACAATCAAAACAGCAGTAATTACAGCAATTATTATTTATTTAAGAACAAGAAAATACTCTTCATTACCAGTGGAATACATAATGTGCCTGAAGACGGGACCCATTTTGTTTACAATGACTCAGGCCTTTTAATTTCTATAGAGCATGACGATGACCAAAGTTATATTTATGCCTACGATGATCAAGCCCGTATAGTAAGTGAAACGAGATACTATAGAGACAAACAAAGCTCTAAAAAAACCATCACCTACAATGAAAAAGGTGAGATAGAAAAAGTAATAGAAGAAACAGAAAATGGCAATCAACCAAACATCTATTTCTTCGATTATATTTATTGGTAATTAAAGCGATTCTAGAAACTTTAAAACAGCATTGCGCTCATCGGCACTTAGCTTTTTAAACTTGTTTTTACTCGCCTCCGCTTCCCCACCATGCCACAAAATGGCTTCTGTTAAATTACGCGCCCTACCATCGTGCAAGAAATAAGCATGTCCATTTATTTTCTGGGTTAAACCAATGCCCCACAAAGCAGGTGTGCGCCATTCGTATCCATCGGCTTGAAATTCTGAACGCATATCGGCCAAACCAGGACCCATGTCGTGCAACAACAAATCGGTGTAAGGAAATATTTTTTGATTGCTTCTTGATGTAAATGCCATATCGGTAGCCGTAACATGTTTGGCAATATGACAAGAAGCACATTGGATTTGGTTAAAAATCCGTTTGCCTTCAAGTACTACAGGATCCTTTGCATTTCTGCGTGCAGGAACACCTAGGGTTTGCATATAAAAGGCAACTGCATGCATAATTGAATCACTTATTTCAGTTTCATCATTTATACCATCGTGTTGAATTTGAGAAAATGAATTTTCAACTGGAAACACAAAATTTGTAACACCCATATCTTCATTATAAGCCCCAGCTGATTGTTGCAAAAGGCTTGGCTGACCAGCTTTCCAACCAAAACGACCCAATCGATAAGAGGCAGTTAAAACATCCCATACTCTATTTGGTTTGCCACTTATGCCATCTCCGTTCATATCGTTTTCATCGGCATATTTTATGATGTCATAATCTGAAATAGCTTCTAATAGTCCCAGACCAAAAACAGGCGGTGCAACGCGGGCTGACATTAAATAGTTAGGAGGCAAACTTGTATACGCATTGTTTAAGGTGTACGATGGCTGACGCAAGGTATAAGGAGTTCCATCGTCCATAGTCCCATTGATATTGGTGTACGAAATTTGCACATCAGCCTCCGGCATTTTTCCGGCAATAGAACGCTGTTGTAGCTGACCACCAAAACCAGGAATACCATTAGGTCCTCCGTGAGAATTGGCACCTGGAATACTTACACGAATAAGCATACTCGATAATGACTCCCCATTTACAGGCGGTTTACCCCTTCCATCGTTTACATGACAGCTCACGCAAGAGACATTGTTGTACAATGGGCCTAGACCAGAATTTAAAGGCGCAGGCGCAGTTACAAAAGCTGCATCGAAGGCTTTATCACCCACTTCATGGTTTTGCATCTGACGGGCATCTAATCCGGTAAAAGCATGGTCAAATCCACTGGTATTTCCATCAAAGAAAGTCTGACTTCCGCCAGAGAACCATTCCTCGTCTGGATCTTCATAAGACTCATTGTATTTTCTACATGAGGTAATTATTAAAGAAGAAACCAATACAATTGAAAGTATGAATTTAGTTCTTATGCTCATTTGACATGCATTTGTATTAGTGGCAACAGACCTTCTTCTAATTCGGTTTTCAAGCTATTAATCGCATCTATGGCTTGTTGTACCTGTATAGGTTGTTCGAAAATGGCGCGACCAAATGGAAGTGTAATTTGGGCTAATGCAGCTTTGGATTGGCTAATCTTTTGTTTGATTTTTCCATCCAAACTCAGATTGTACATACGTACAAAATCCTCCATTCCTTTGTTGTCTGAGCCATTGATATTGCCCAAATAAACAGCTTCAACACCTAGTATATTGTTTTTAAAGTCGACCATAGAGTTTTTTGCAAAAGGCGATTCTTCACCCATAGAATCTAAGGTGGTAAACACATCACCAATTTTTCCATTGGCTACTTCATCGCATATACCAATCATAGCATTGGCTATTTCTTGATAAGCACTAAGTTTGCTTGGAAATAAATTTGAACTACCTGCATTCAAAATTTCAGTAACATAATTACCCCCTTGAAGCGCCCAAGAATTATGCAGGTCAAGAGTTAGTTGGCGTAAATTTTCTGACAAAGCAAGCAAGTATTCCTTTTGTCGGCTGGTAATTTGGTTGGCTGATTTATTGCCATTAAAACCAAATAAAATATATTCAATTGGATGAAATCCCTTTAATGATTCTTCTAAATTATTAATATAGGTATTGTCAAAAACCGCAGTACTAGAAAGCACAGAGTCAAGTCGAATAAAATCTACTGGCCAAGTATCAATACTTGGGTCTATGCTATTGGTAGAAACGGGGCCAAACAGCCAAGCTTCAGAGTTTTCCCAAGCTTCTCTAGCACTTTTCCAACCGCTGCGGCATAGGTCTAGATTCTCTTGAGTAGGATTATTAATGAATGATTGAACATCTTGGTGAAATTTATTGGTTCTTAGACTTAAATTTTCATAAGTGCTTAAGTAAACATTTAAACTTAAATCGCGTAATACATCAGATTGCGTGCTTACTACATTATTGGTAGCTTTCTCTTTTTCACATGAAATAAGCACCAAAATACATGTAATTATATATAGATTTCTCATACTAGGTTTATATTTATTTTATCGTTTAATATTTCTGTTTTATAAGACTTCAAATCGCGGCTCGCAGGCTCTTTTTGCACTTTACCTTCGAAGCTAAAAGTGCTGCCATGTGAGGGACAAAAAATCTCTTTTTTATTTGCAAAAACTGGATTGTCATAATGGGTACATTGCATTAATAATGCTTTGTATTCAGTCTCTGATTTTTTATACAACAAAACATCAAAGTTTAAATTGCTGGTGCGCAAGAGCACGAAATTTTGCTCAGGTGTAAATTCAGATTTCATCACACTTAACACATTGTTCTGAGGTTCCATTTTTATAATTCTACCAGTAGCGCACGACTGCATCAAACTCAATACAGAAACACCGGCCAAAGCACCTATGCAAATACTGCAACTCGTTTTTACAAATTCTTTTCTTTTCATTTTAGAAATTATAAGCCAAGCCTAAATTAAAGAACCAATTGTTTTTATAGTAAACTGGCAATTGTGGGAATGGCGTAATATTGAATGCACTGTTAGGTGTTCCAGTTATTTTGTTCACGGCATCTAATTTAATTGCAACACCAACGGTTGGTCTGTAGGTAAAACCATAGACAAAAAACTGTTGGTTAAGGGCATTGTCTTTAATACCATTGAGAGGCATTCTATAATTCAAATCAAACCACTCGTATCGAGCAAAAGCAGTTAATCTTTTAGCCATCATATCGCTTGAATGGATAATGTTGTAAGAAACCTCGGTAAAAGCACCCAACATGTTTCTTGCCACATTGTTCGCATAAGCTCTATTAACACCATAAGCATCCGCTATGGATACAGTACCGATTAAAGATTTAAAGCCCCATCTTTTACCTGTGTACTGAACATTCATTTCAGCCAATGCTACAGGTGTCCCGAAAGGCCCACTGATTAACATCAAACTATCGGCTTGTTTAGGCGTAACACCAGCGCTTCCACCATAGTATCCGGAAGCTTGAATTCTAAAATTTCTATAGTAATACAAGGCAGCAGCGCTAATTGCAACATTGGTTGCTGATGCATTGCTTCCTTCATATCTTCCTTCGCGAATTCCAGTTTGACGGGTGAAGGCAGCACTATTCAGACCATTGGTTAATCCTACATAGTAGTTAAAACCTGGCAGGCGGTCAAACTTACCATACAATCCTACACCCAATTCTCTCCATGTAGATGGAATCATTCTTGATTCAACAAAATGCCTGTTGTTGCCATTATAAGTTGTAGGCAAATGGTTTTCATTAATGATACCAATCCTCGGAATAAATAAACCCGCAACGATGTAGTTTGAGCGGTTTAAATCAAATTTCAAGAACATTTGCTCTAGAGAAAACTCTCCACTAGGACTACCGTTAGCTACCTTGGCATTTTCCAATTCCAATTCAGAAAACAAAGTAATGCTTTTGCTAAATCTGTGACCGAAGAAAGTAACAAATCTAGTCACATTTATATTAGCCGTCTTTTGACCCTTATCATATGAAAACATGCTTTCACCGTATCCACTCAACACAGTGGTTTTTCCACTCATTTGCAGACCCGCAGCAAGAGAATCCTCTTTAGTTAATATTTGTGCTTTAACAGATGCATTAAAGCAGAATCCTATACTTAGTAATAAAATTAATTTTTTCATCGGGGCAAATATATAAGTTTTTATTTAGACTAATTACAAATAGTTGTGATTAATGTCAGTTTTTCAATACATTATGTATTAAAAAGAATCAAATAAATTTATAAGGTATTGATAATTAGTGAGGTTGAACACCCATTTAAATTCGAAAAAAAATTCAGAGTTTTCTAGGCATTTGAATTAACAAACGAAAAGAAAATAGTGTAAAAAGGGCATAAAAAAAGGCAGTGATAAATCACTGCCTTTCTATTGATAAGATTAATATTATTGAGCTTGAACGGCTTTAGGCGCAGCATTTTTAATTGCTTCGCTGCTACCATCTTCAAACTTTTTGAAATTCTCATTGAATTTGTCTGCCAATGAATTTGCTGTTTGATCGTAAGCTGCTTTATCAGCCCAAGTGTTTCTTGGGTGTAAAATTTCTTGAGGAACATTTGGACAAGAGTTCGGCATTAACATACCGAATACAGGATGTTTGGTGTATTCAATTGAATCCAACTCACCGTTTAACGCTGCAGTTAGCATCGCTCTAGTGAAAGACAATTTCATTCTGCTACCAACACCGTATCCACCACCGCTCCAGCCTGTGTTAACCAACCATACGTTGATGCTAGAATCAGCATTTAATTTTGCACCTAACAATTCAGCATATTTAGCTGGGTGTAAAGGCAAGAAAGCTTGACCGAAACAAGCAGAGAAAGTACTTTGTGGTTCAGTGATACCAGCTTCAGTACCTGCTACTTTACTGGTATAACCAGAAACGAAGTGGTACATTGCTTGTTCAGCAGTTAATTTAGAAATTGGAGGCAATACACCATAAGCATCACAAGTAAGGAAGAAAATGTTTTTAGGCGATTTTCCAACTGAAGGAACTGCGATGTTATCAATAAAATCAATTGGGTAAGCAACGCGGGTGTTTTCTGTAACAGAAACATCTTCGTAATTAACTTTGTTGCTTCCTTCGAAGAATCTAACGTTTTCAACCAAGGCACCACGTTTAATTGCATTCCAAATTTGTGGTTCTTTTTCTTCAGTTAGGTCAATACATTTTGCATAGCAACCACCTTCGAAGTTAAACACTGAATCGTCAGCCCAACCGTGTTCATCGTCACCGATTAATTTACGGTCTGGATCTGCTGATAAAGTTGTTTTACCAGTACCTGACAATCCGAAGAAAATAGCAGTATCACCTTTAGCACCGATGTTAGCTGAGCAGTGCATAGACAATACGCCTCTTTCTTGAGGAAGAATATAATTCAATACGGTGAAAATTCCTTTTTTGATTTCACCTGTATAACCTGAACCACCAATTAAGATGATTTTTTTAGAAAAATTGATGATAGAGAAGTTGTGTTGTCTTGTTCCATCTTCAGCAGCATTGGCTAAAAATGATGGAGCAGCTAAAATCAACCATTCTGTTGGGTTGTTTTCACCTTCATTTGGACGCAAAAACAAATTGTTTGCGAATAAATTTTGGTAAGCTGTTTCAGTTACAACTTTAATATTTAATTTAAAATCAGGGTGTGCGCAAGCATAAGCATCGCGGATAAAAAGGTCTTTACCTTTATAGTGGTTTAATACTTTATCCAACAATGCATCAAATTTAGATGGCTCAAATTTGAAATTAACTGGACCCCACCAAACTGTGTTTTCGGTTTTATCGTCGCAAACAGTGAATTTGTCTTTTGGAGAACGGCCAGTGAATTCACCTGTATCAGCTGCCAAAGCACCTCTGTCGGTAAGAATACCTTCGTTTCTTTCTAATGCTTTTTGAATAAGTTCATCTGGTGTAAGATTAACAAATGCATTGCCTGCTGCTGCAACAACGCCTGATAAAATGTCTTGGTTTGTCATTTGTTTTTTGTATAAAATTAGGGTTGCAAATTTACTAAAAAAAATCAAGTTTCCATAATATTGCTAAGTTGTTGATATATATCATACTTAAAACACAGAAAATCCATGCTTTTAATGTTGTTTTGAACAAGGTAATTCATGCAAATTTATAAACTATTATTTGCCTTAGTGGGCTTATGTATACTGCTAATTGTCAGCGCCTTGGCTATACCTGAATGGATTTCTCCCTTTCAAACTGAAGGCATAGAAGCTGATTTATTGTGGAATTACCGATTACCCAAGACCATCACGGCCCTTATTGCAGGGGCTTCCCTATCTGTTTCAGGCTTTATACTTCAACAACTGTATAGAAACAACCTCGCTGGCCCCTATATTTTGGGTGTTAGTTCTGGTGCCTCTCTAGCCGTAGCTATTCTTATTATTGGAAGCCACTATTTTCCTTTCCTCAACCATGGAATCGGCATTTCATTCGCGGGATTCGTCGGCGCAAGTATGGTTCTTTTGCTGGTTATGCTGGTATCATCGCGCTTTGGAACTGGTGCAATTATATTATTGTTTGGCGTTATTATTGGCCAAATTACCGGAGCCTTGCAAGGTCTATTAAATTATATGGCTGTGCCAGGCGACTTGAAAAACTTTACCCTTTGGAGTATGGGTTCTTTTAGCCAAGTTATAGAATTTGACTTATTGTTTTTTGGCCTATCGGCCCTATTGGGAATGTTCTGGGCTTTTCTAATTATGCCTCAATTGTCTACCATGTTATTAGGTGATGAAGTAGCTTATACCTTAGGTGTAAACACCAAAAGCATATCAATTCAACTGCTTATTTGCACAGGTATACTCAGTGGAATTGCAACGGCATTTTGTGGGCCCATCGCATTTATAGGCATGGCCATTCCTAATGTTTCAAGATTGTTAATCAAGACCGTCAATTTTAGATTTATGCTATTGGTCAACGCCATTCTAGGCGCTGCTATGGCCTTGGTAAGCGATATCATTTCCTCTGCTGAAATATTGAGTTTCAATATTCCTATTAATGTGTGCACTGCTTTAATAGGAGGTCCTTTCATTATTTATATTTTACTAAGAAGAAAAAGGTAATGAAACCAGTTTTAAATATCGTCAACTTAAGTATTGGGCAAGAAACGCCAATTGTAGAAGCCATCAATGCGCAAGCTTTTAAGAATGATTTAATTGTTTTGACAGGCGAAAATGGCAGCGGAAAATCTACTTTACTCAAAACAATAGCAGGTATATACAAAGTCCTATCTGGTGAGATATTTATTTCTGGCGAATCAATTTCCCTGCTCCCGCAAAAAAAACGTGCAGAAAAACTTGCCTTTGCAAGCACCCAAAGAATTCGAGAAGACTACATTCGAATTGAAGATGTGGTTCGTTTTGGACAATTTCCTTACCTACAATTAAGCGAAAGCGAAAACAACAACAATGAAGTTGAAAAGGCTATTACACTCATGGGGATTGATAAAATCCGCAACAAATACTTGAATCAAGTAAGTGATGGTGAATGGCAAAAAGCAAATATTGCCCGTGTATTGGCACAAAAAACAGACTTAATTCTAATGGATGAGCCAACCGCCTTTTTAGACTACCCTTCTAGAATGCGCTTATACAGAGATCTGAAGGAAATATGTTTGACACAAAACAAAACGATTATAGTATCTACCCACGATATCGATAGTGTTAAAGAATTTGCAAGTTCTTATTGGCATATCGACCAAGGCAAATTAGACATTTTACAAGAATCGCCAACTTGGCGTATTTGATTGTAATTCTAACAAATAAACCAATAGAACTATTGAAAAATTGGATTTTTTAATACAAAAAAGTCCACTTATTTCGCTAAATGACCATTTAATTTTCTCTACCAATACCGTGTAAATTGTTTATCAATTGTGTAATTCTAATTTTTCAAATTTGTGTTACAAAACTTTAATAAACTAATTAACATGAAAACAAATTACTTTCTTAAATCTAATTCTAGCCATCAAAATACTGGCAGTTTTGACCATTCAAGCAAACAAAATCTTAAGCAACAAAATTCAAATTCAATTTTGCAAGACGATGCATTAGAAGATGATTTCACTGATGGTGATTTCACAAAAAATCTAATCATTGCCACTTTGAACAATTGGAGCAGACAGCATTTCCAAACCGAGCAATTCCAAGCAATCACGCTTGATACCCCTTTAGTAAACTATAAAAACTAAAACTATGAATGCTTCCTGACTTGAAGGAGGAATGAAGAATGCGTTGCTTGCTTGTTTTCTGAATTTATAGGTTTTTCATTCCCCTTCTTGTTTGGATTTACTCATTAGTTAAATAAAAGATAAAAACGACTCATTCTAGAAGTTTGCTCCAATTTTACAATTGGGGCGGCTTCGACGAATGTCCTAAGTTCAATAGATGTAATGTGTTTGTGCTGTGTACCCACAATAAATTTTACCACTTACAATATGAACATTAAAATCCTAAACCCTGAACAAAACAAAGCAAACTCAAGCAATGAACTAATCTTATTGGTTTACTGGTTTATCAGCAACCGCCACAACGCAAGAGTATTTGAATCATTAAAAACCTTACAAAGAAAAACTGTAGGCTTACCATTGAGAATTGTTGGTCTCAATCCTTTCAACAGCCAAGAAGACATACAACAATACCAGAAAAGCATGAACATAGATTTTGAGCTCTGTTACGACGAAAAAAGAACGGCTTTGTTTTACCACATCAATACATTCCCAAGTTTTATCGTGATGGAGAGAAATGGAAAAATCTTGCACCGAGAGAATGGACTTTCAGACGATTGCTTCTATGAACTGGAAAATGTCATTGTTAAAAACATTCAAACAAATACTGCAGTTCAGATAGAAAAAAAAGGCAAAATAATACCCTTTGAAAATTATAAAAATAATCTATCCATCTTGTTTAAGAAGATATAAGATAAGTTTATGGTTTTGCTTAATTTTGCAGCAAAATCTGAGTGATGTCAAATCCATACCAATTAAACACCATAGAATCTGCAATAGAAGATATAAAAAACGGCAAAGTAATTATTGTCGTTGATGATGAAGACCGTGAGAATGAAGGTGATTTTTTAACCGCTGCAGCCAATGTGACTCCAGAAATGATTAACTTCATGGCAAGAGAAGGACGTGGTTTGATATGCGTTCCTTTATTACCAGAGCGTTGCTTAGATCTTGGTTTGGACATGATGGTTAGTAGCAACGATTCAGTACACGAAACACCTTTTACCGTTTCGGTGGATTTGAAAGGACATGGAACCACTACTGGAATTTCTGCCTCTGACAGAAGCAAAACAATACAAGCCTTGGTGCATGCAGATACCATATCAACTGATTTGGCTAGACCAGGACATATTTTTCCTTTAAAAGCACAAAAAGAAGGTGTTTTAAAAAGAGCTGGACACACTGAAGCTGCAATCGATTTTGCCCGTTTGGCAGGATTCGAACCCGCAGGTTGTATTGTGGAAATTTTGAAAGAAGATGGTGAAATGGCTCGCCTACCAGAATTGATTGAGATTGCTAAAAAATTCGATTTGAAAATTGTTTCAATCGAGGATTTAATTAAATACCGCATCAAAAACGAAAGCCATGTGAAACGTGAAATCACTGTTAACATGCCAACCTCTTTCGGCGATTTTGAAATGATAGCCTATTCGCAAGTTAGCGATGGCACCCAACACTTGGTAATGAAGAAAGGTGAATGGGAAAAAGACGAACCAATATTGGTGCGTGTTCACAGCAGTTGTATGACTGGTGATATATTTGGAAGTTGCCGTTGCGATTGCGGAGAACAATTACACCAATCAATGAACCTAATTCAAAAAACTGGAAAAGGAGTTGTGTTGTACATGAACCAAGAAGGACGTGGAATTGGTTTGTTAAACAAATTAAAAGCGTATAAACTTCAAGAACAAGGCATGGATACAGTTGATGCCAATATTGAACTTGGATTTAAAATGGATGAACGCGATTATGGTATAGGTGCTCAAATATTGCGCGACCTAGGCGTTTCAAAAATGAAGCTTATAAGCAATAACCCTAAAAAACGTACGGGTTTAATTGGTTATGGATTGGAGATCATCGAAAACATTCCAATTATTACTTCTCCAAACGCTCACAACGCAGAGTATTTGAATACTAAGCGTGAGAAAATGGGTCACGAAATTTAATTTAAAACCCTTAAGGGCACAACCTGCTAATTTTCCAAGCTTGGTCTTCTTTTGTATAAAGTAGTCTGTCGTGTAAACGACCGGTTCTACCTTGCCAAAACTCTATAGAATCTGGAATTACGGCGTAACCACCCCAATGTTCTGGTCTAGGAGGATTGCTTCCCTCGTATTTTGCCAATGCTTCAGACATTGATTTTTCCAAAGCTTCTCTAGATTCTATGGCTTGACTTTGCGCACTTACTATGGCACCTACTCTACTTTCAAATGGTCTAGAAGCAAAGTACAAATCGCTTTCTGCTTCACTTATTTTATGCGCAGTTCCACTGATTCTTATTTGTCTTTCAAGTTCCAACCAAGCAAAATTAAGATGTACATTTGGATTGTTATCAATTTGCTGACCTTTATGGCTATTGTAATTGGTATAAAAAACAAACCCATGGTGTTCTATACCTTTTAGTAAAACGATGCGGCTTTCTGGTTTCCCATTGGCTACAGTCGACAAACACATGGCATTAGGTTCTGTAATTTCCGCTTCTATGGCTTGCTTAAACCATTTGTGAAACAGCATGATTGGATCTGCATCTACATCCGATTCCAACAATTCAGAATGTCTGTAGTCTTTTCTTAAGGCAGCTATTTGCTCGTTGTGTGTCATTATTTACGAAACCAAGAGTTTATTTTCAGTTCGATAACACCAAAGAAAGCTTCTCTAAAAATCTTCTTGCTCATTTTTGATGTACCTAGAGTTCTATCGGTAAAGATAATTGGCACTTCAGTGATTTTAACCTTTTGCAACCAGGCTTTGAATTTCATTTCAATTTGGAAGGCATAGCCTTTAAATTTAATTTTATCCAAGTTGATTTTCTCTAAAGTTTCCCTGGTGTAGCATACAAAACCAGCTGTAGCGTCACGAATGGTCATTCCAGTTATAAATCTCACGTAAACACTTGCGTAATAACTCATAATAACACGACTCATAGGCCAATTTACAACATTCACACCTGTAATGTATCTAGAACCGACGGCTAAACCAGCTTCTTTGTTTTCGCAGGCATCCAGAAGTTTGATTAAATCTTCTGGGTTATGAGAAAAGTCTGCGTCCATTTCGAAAATGAATTTGTAAGAGCGTTCCAAACACCATTTGAACCCAGCGATATAGGCAGTGCCTAAACCATTTTTCTCCATTCTTTGCAATAAATGAAGTTTGTCAGCAAATTCCAATTGCAATTGTTTGACAATATTTGCGGTTCCGTCGGGAGAGTTGTCGTCGACTATTAAAATATCGAAAGAAATTGGAAGCGACATAACCTTTCTAATTATGGCTTCAACGTTCTCTTTTTCGTTGTAGGTGGGGATTATAACAATGTTCGTGGACAAATCAATAAAATTTATATAAAAACGGTGCAAAATAGTACTTATTTCGTAGCTTTAAAAACAGGATTTGATGCAAAAGGCAATTTTTTTCGATAGAGATGGGGTATTAAACAAAGAAATAGGAGACTACGTATGTCAAATAGATGATTTTGAAATCTTACCCGATGCTGTTGATTGCATTAAACTGGCCAAATCACTTGGTTTTTTAGCCATTGTAATTACCAATCAAGGAGGAATTGGCAAAAAACTTTATTCTCCAGAAGAGTTAAATTCTTTCCATCAAAAGTTACAAGATGCCTGTTTAAAAAATGGCACAAAAATAGATGACTTTTATTATTGCCCCCACCACCCTATTTCTGGTAAATGCTTATGCCGTAAACCAGATTCATTGATGTTGGAGAAAGCAATGGCCAAATACAACATTGATAAAAACAAAAGCTTAATGATAGGTGATACCACTAGAGATATAGAAGCAGCTCATAAAGCAGGCATTCACGGATTACTTATACAACCTAATTCAAACAAATTTCGTCTACTAGAGGAAGAAATTGTTAAAATCAATCAATAAAAAAAAAGTAAATTTGCAATATGTTTAAAAAGACTTTCACAGCATTTATAATTGCTGGTTTGCTCATAGTTCAAGCACAAAATAAGCCCAAGACTGCGACAAATAAAGCCACTCCAAAAAGCAGCAGCAGCACTAAAACGCCAGCTAAACCAGTTGCTAAAGCTCCAGTAAAAAAAGTTGTTTATACCATCACTGGAAAGATAGAAGGATATCCAAACCACTTGGTAATACTTAATAAATTCAGAGTAAATTCACTTGAATTGGTGGATTCAACTATGACCAACGACAGTGGTTATTTTACCTTTAAAAAACCAATTTCTGAAGCAAGTATATTATACATTCAATACAATACACAATCAGCAGTTCCTTTAGTCGTTGAAAATGGGGCAAAATTAAACGTAAAGATATTCCCGACCCCAAATGGATTAAATTATGATGTATCTGGTGTTAAGTCTGAGAAATCAAAAAACCTATACAACTTCATCCGTCAGTACACACGATCTAACAATGAGTTGGCTGCGCTAGACAGAGCCATTGCAGAAGAACCAGATGGCACCAAAATGTATGAGTTACAAATGGTGTTTGGAAGTAAACAAGAAGATTTCAGAAACAGCATTGATTCAATGTTAAAATTCCATGCACCACTAGAATCATATTTTGTATTGTTCAATTTTATGGAAGAGCAAGATTTCCAAAAAATAAAAGCGCTTAAAATACGCATGGAACCTCAAGATATTAAGAGCAGTTACTACACCGATTTAAAAACGATTTACGACAACAACAAACTTTTAGAAGTTGGTGAATTGGCGCCAGAAATAGAGTTACCACAAGTAGATGGTAGCATTTTAAAATTGTCAGATCTAAGAGGTAAAATTGTTTTAATTGATTTTTGGGCAAGTTGGTGTGGACCATGTAGAGCTGAATTCCCGAATGTAAAAGCACTATACGCCCGTTTCAAATCAAAAGGATTTGAGATTTACGGTGTATCATTAGACAAAGACAAACCATCTTGGGTTGGCTCTATCAATAGCCTTGGTCTAACCTGGAAGCACGTAAGTGACTTGAAATTTTGGAATTGTGCACCTGCAAAAACCTATAAAGTTTCTGGCATACCATTTACCGTTTTAATTGACAAGGAAGGTAAAATTATTGCTAAGAATTTGAGAGGAGAAGATCTAGAGAAAAAACTAGAAGAGTTATTCCCGTAATGATTATTTAATCTACAATTAACTATTTGTTCAGTTATTATGTCTTATTTTGAACCATCAAATAATATGAGTTCACATACTTCTTATAAGATTCTGATTGTTGATGATGAAATTGACATAATAGAATTACTTAGTTATAATTTAAAAAAGGAAAACTTTACCGTTGTTGCGGCAATGAATGGAAAAGAGGCGATTAATATTGCAAGCAAAATAAAACCAGACATTATTTTAATGGATGTAATGATGCCAGAAATGGATGGAATTGAATCTTGCAGACAAATAAAAGCCATACCACAGTTAAAAAACATTCCATTAATATTTCTTACTGCTAGAGGCGAAGAGTTTAGCGAATTGGCTGGATTCGAAGCTGGCGCTGATGACTACATCATCAAACCAATTAAACCAAGGGTTTTAATTTCAAGACTAAAAGCCATATTGAGACGCAACATTGCTGACAATAATGCCAATGAAAAAATGGAATTTCCAGACCTTAAAATTGATAGAGAAAGTTTTTCAGTTACCTATTTAGGCAAAGTATTACAATTTCCTAAGAAAGAATTTGAATTGCTTTCTTTGTTGGCTAGCAAACCTGGAAAAGTATTTACAAGAGAACAAATTTTAGAATCTATATGGGGTGACGATGTGTTGGTGGTTGACAGAACCATTGATGTTCACATTAGAAAAATCCGCGAAAAATTAGATGATAATTTTATACAAACAATTAAAGGCGTAGGCTATAAATTTGAAGTGTGATTAAAAACCCAACTCCTGAAAGAATTACACTGCTAACAACTTTGTTGTTAAGTGCCATATTTACAGGTTTTCTACTCTATTTCAGAATTCCATTTTTACAGTTTCTAATAGCCTTATTTACCTTTGGCTCACTTACCTTTATTATTATTTTATTTGGTTTAGAGGCATTCATTTACCGAAAAATCAAATTAATTTATAAAACCATACACCATTTCAAGACCAGTAGTTTAAAGAAAACAAACTACATCGATGAATACAATTTAGACCCTATTAAGCGTGTAAATGAAGAGGTAATTGAATGGGCAAACGATCAAAAGCAAGAGATTTCCCAACTACGTGCTACCGAGCAATACCGTAAAGAATTCTTGGGCAATGTGTCGCATGAATTAAAGACTCCAATCTTCAATATTCAAGGCTATCTAGAAACACTTTTAGATGGCGCAATGGATGATGACGAAGTAAGGGTTTTATTCTTGAAGAAAGCTGCAGCCAGTGCCGAAAGATTAAACACACTCGTTAACGATTTGCTAGACATCAGTAAGATGGAAAGCAATGCTATGAAGTTAAGGGTAAGTGAATTTGATATCACCGAACTTTGCAAAGAAGTATTTGAAAGCTATCAAAAACAAGCAAAAGAACGTTCCACTACCCTACAGTTTAAAGAAGATTGCGACCATCCATATAAAGTGTTGGCGGACAAAGACAGGATTCGTCAAGTCTTAAACAACCTTATAGGAAACAGCATAGCATATGGCAGAGAGAAAGGAACTACATCTATTGGTCTATATGACATGCATCAAAACATCTTAATTGAAGTTACCGACAATGGTGAAGGTATAGAAGCAGAACATTTACCTCGCCTATTTGAACGTTTTTACCGCACAGACAAAAGCAGGTCAAGAAACAGTGGTGGCAGTGGCTTGGGACTATCAATTGTGAAACATATCATTGAAGCCCATAACCAAACCATAGACGTTACGAGCACCATTGGAAAAGGTACTACCTTTTCTTTTTCACTAAAGAAAAGTCTTTAGAATTAATCTATAATTACACCTGTTGGAGAAAACTCCAATTCACCGTCTTCAGTTTTTACGAAACGACCTTTAGCAGTAGCTTTTTTACCTTTACTGTCTTTCGGCATTGAAAATTTTTCGTGGGTATTTACCACAAACTCGTTTGAATCATTTTTAAAAGACAACCAGCAACCTTCACCTTGGCAAACATTTTCAATTGTACCGGTTATAATGTAGGTAGTATCTTTCCCTTCGTTGTATGAAGCGATTGCAGATTTGAAATCAACAGAACCTTTGTTTTCAAATTTCTCACCGAAAGTATTGGTTTTAGAATTTGATTGGCAAGCCGCTAAGGCAAGGACAAGGATTAAAGCAAATATTTTATTCATGTTTATTTAAAATGATTTTACAAATTTAATTGGAATTAAGATTTAATTATCAAAATTAGGATTTATATTTGAACATCAAATCACCATGAGCAATAAAAACGAAATAATCGAACAACCAATTGACATCGAATTGTCTGAAGAAGTAGCAGAAGGCACCTATAGCAACTTGGCTATAATTACCCATAGTCAAGCAGAGTTCATCATTGACTTTGTGCGCATATTACCAGGAATTCCAAAAGGGAAAGTAAAAAGCCGCATCATAATGACCCCACAACATGCAAAAAGATTGTTGTTTGCTTTGGGTGATAACATGCAAAAATTTGAATCCAACTTTGGTGAAGTAGATATTGAAGGTAATGGAGGCAACAATGGCTTTCCAATTAACTTTGGTGGCATGACTGGCCAAGCTTAAAACATTAATAACCATAAAAAAACCCGCTTAAAGCGGGTTTTTTTATGGGATAAATATTCTTTAGTATCCTAAGGTTTTTAGCATACTCTTATACGTCTGTTCTTTTGAAAACAACTTGGTGTTGTAATCTCCATTTTCGTCAATAGAAATTATAATATGCTTTGGAGAAGGAGTCAAACAGTGCTGAATTCCTCCAAAACCACCAATGCTTTCTTGGTAAGCACCACAATGGAAATATCCGATATAAAGTGGATCTGCCTCATCAAATACAGGTAAATAAATTGCATTTGCATGTTGCTCACTGTTGTAGTAATCGTCGCTATCGCAAGTAATACCACCTAACAATACACGTTCATAGTTCTTTTCCCAATTGTTCAATGGGAACATAATAAATTTCTTATTAATAGCCCAAGAATCAGGAAGTGTGGTCATGAAACTGCTGTCAATCATATTCCATTTCTCTCTGTCATTCTGAACTTTTTGATATTCAATTTTGAAGATAGCTCCTCCACTTTCACCAACAGTAAATGAACCAAACTCAGTAAAGATATCTGGTTCTGGCACTCCATTGCTGTCGCATACTTGTTTTACTTGTGCAACAATTTCAGACGCCATGTACTCGTAATCGAAATCAAACTTCAAGGAATTCTTAATTGGGAATCCTCCCCCGATGTTCAAACTATCCAATTCTGGGCACATTTTCTTCAATTCACAATACACATTTAAGCACTTGTGTAGCTCATTCCAATAGTAAGCATCATCCTCAATTCCTGTATTAATAAAGAAATGGAGCATCTTCAAACTCATGTGTTTGTTCTTTTGAATCTTCTCTTTATATAAAGGAACAATATCCTTGTAACCAATTCCCAATCTAGAAGTATAGAAAGGAAACTTAGGTTCTTCTTCTGCAGCAATACGCAAACCTACTTTGAAATTACCTTGCACTGCATTGGCCAACAAATCGATTTCCCTTATGTTATCAATAACAGGAATAACATTGCTAAACCCTTCATTTATAATCATTGCGATATTGTCAACATAGGGTTGCAATTTGAATCCGTTGCACACAATATATTTTTCTTTGCTGATTAAACCTTGTTCAAAAAGCGATAAAATCAAGTTAATATCAAAAGCAGACGAAGTCTCAAGGTGCACATCGTTGCGAAGTACCTCTTCTAGTACATGGGCAAAATGTGAACTTTTGGTACAATAACAATAGTGATATTTCGCCTTGTAATCAACTTTGGCCATAGCAACATTGAACCAAGTACGTGCCTTTTTTATGTTTTCAGAAATTCTAGGCAAATACGTAAACTTAAGCGGAGTGCCGTATTGCTCCACCAAATCCATTAATGGAATATCGTGAAAAGTTAATTCCTTGTCATCATTTAGACTAAATTCATCGACAGGAAAATCAAAAGTTTGGTTGATTAAATCAACATATTTGTCTTTCATAATTAAAATGTAAGTTACTTAGATTGCAAAATTTATGCAAATGTAACAAACTTAAATGAGAGTTTAATTGATATTAATAAAAAAATAACATTGGAAAACAAAGCGAATTCCAAAGAAGTCAATGACTAAATCCTTTGGAAGAAAACCCGATAAAAGCGCTTTAATTAATAGAAGAATACTTCTTCTTTCTTAAAGTTCTTAAGATCAAACAAATAAGACAATCCTATTCCGATATAAGAACCTCTGTAGCCTAAAGCAAATATGTCTGAGCTAGCTGTTTTAGATCCTGAAATATGCAAAACACTTTGGTTGCTGAATGCTTGGCTATAGTAAATCCCAAAAACAAATACATTTCCAGCCTTGTTTTCGCTAGCAATTTCTACCCCTGTATTCAACATCGGATAAATTTGTTGCTCATTTTTTTCTCTGATAACAAATGTCTCTCCTGTGTTTACCAATAATTTTTCATTGGTTTTAATTTGATAGTTTAAAGTTCCACCCAATAAAAAACGCATTCTCGATGAAGCACCCATTCTGAATTTGAAAATCATGTTAACAGGAAGTTCAATATGGCTTAAATTACTTTTCAAAAGATTTCCTTTGCTGTTGGTGTCATTAAATACACGGTATCCTTTGTTTACAAAAGACAAACCAGTACCAAGAACAAACTTTGGTGTAAAACCGTATTGGGCAGTGAATCCAAATTTAAACCCAGACTTGAATCTGAAATTGTAATTGTCTGGTAACTTATCTAAAACATGGGTTCTAGAACTGATAAAAGCTACTGAAGGCCCAAATTTAAAACCCTCTTGCGCAAAGCAAGTAGCGCTTAAACTCAACAAAAACACAGCTAAAATGGATCTTGAAATCATTAGTACAAACCTATCATTTTTTTTGTTTACAAACACATTTTTTTTAGAACTTATAATCATTTCCAATATGTAACGGATTATCTTTAATTTTGTTACCTCATTTTACACCGTGCAAAAAACAAACATAATCAATAGTTTTTACCAATTGGGTCAGGCTTTATTAGACATTCCTCAAGACATTAAAGAGAAGGCTCAAATTATGAATCCTTGGTTTACCCAAACCTTTATTCAACTATCTGCCAACAGCTGGTCGGAGGCTTTAAGCAAAGAAAAAATCGAAGAGTGGTTAAAGGATGAAACATGTGAATTGAGAGAGCAAACTTTAGGAATTATAATGGCTGGAAACATTCCATTTGTCGGTTTGCACGACCTACTTGCTGGCTTAGCAAAAGGATTAAAAATTTCAGCTAAACTGTCATCAAACGATGAGGTCTTGATGAAATATGCCATTCAAAAGCTTATTGAATTTAGCCCCGAATTAGAAAACAGAATCAATACCGAGGGTAAATTAAATGGCATCCATTATTTAATCGCCACTGGCAGCAATAATTCTGCAAGATATTTTGAGTACTACTTCAAAGATGTGCCTTCTGTTATTCGCAAAAACAGAACTTCAATTGCCGTATTAAGTGGCAATGAAAATGAAGAAACTTTAAAACGATTAGCCGATGACATCTATAGTTATTATGGCTTAGGGTGCAGAAATGTTTCTCATTTAATTTTGCCAAGAGGTTTTGAATTACGCCCATTATACGAAGCATACGATGTGTATATGGACCATGTGAACCATCATAAATATTACAACAACTACATGTACCATAAGTCAATTTTGTTGATGAATCTCGACAAACATTACGACAATGGCTTTATGTTGTTTCAAGAAAAGCAAGAGCCACACGCTCCTATTGCGACTTTAAATTACCATTACTACGACGATATTGACGAAGTTCACAATTATTTAGAACAACACAAAGAGCAGTGGCAATGTGTTGCTTCAGATATGCCAGAAATAAAGCAAGCTGTTGGTTTGGGACAAACCCAAAAACCTGGTCTAACAGATTATGCCGACAATATCAATTTGTTGGAATTTCTTTCATAAACCCTATAAAGCAAAGAACCCGAGCCTTTTCAGACCCGGGATCTTCGCATTCATACTGTAAGAGAATATTTTATTGGGCTTTCACAAAAGTGAAGCTGTTCATTCCACCATCATTGTCTTGAATTAGTATGTGGTATACTCCATTTGCTAATTCTGAACTTGAAATGATTAATGAATTTTCATCGGTACTTTGTTCTAGTACAATTCTTCCTAAATGATCAAGCAATCTTACGGTGAAACCATTCATTGCACCTTCAATGTTTAATTTTTCATTAAACGGATTTGGATAAACTTTGAAGTTTGAATTGCCTATGTTTTCTATAGATGAGAAGTTAGGTACTGTAATATTTTGAACACTAGAGTCTATGCAATTATTGGCTGTTGTGGAGATCAAACTTACCGCAATAGTAGAGTTGTCATAGGCACTCATATCTTTGGTAAAGCTTGCGGTGTTGCCAATCACGGTTTGACCAACTTTCCATGAATAAGATGCATTTGATTGGGCATCAGCGGTGAAAGTATAGTTTTTAAAAGCACGTGTATAGGTATAGGTAGAAACTGCAGCAGGATTTAATGTGAAAGTAACTTGACCGTATGATTTAGAGCAAGAGTTTATTTTACCAATTGCTGAAAGTTTATCGCCAGTACTTAAACCGGTAAATAAATACGAGTTGCTTGTACCTGAATTTTGAAGCACTCCATTTTTATAAAACTCATAGGTGCCATAACCAGATATAATACTCATGTTGTATTGGTTTACACAACTGCTTTCTTGCGTGGCAGTTGCAATTGAATTATCGAACAAGGTATCAACACTGTAACCATACTTTTCAACTATTGCAGGACAAGTAGGACTTAAACTGTCTATAATTGAAATGGTCAAACTGTCTGATTTGTTTGGTGTAAAAGTATACGATGTATCTTTTCCATAAGCTTGGTTATCGAAGGCAATGCTGTATTTAGCTGCATATAATTTAGTGACTAAAGCAGTTATTGAACTTCCTTTACAAATTCTAGAATCTAAATTAACACTAAAGGCAATATTAGAACAGAAATTTGTTTTGATTACAAAACTTGTATCGGTAAACTGACAAGGAGAAAGCTGTAAGGTTCTTAAAGTGATATTGTAACTGGTATTTGGTTGTAACCCTGATAAATTAAGAGATGAATCAGTGGTGGTGTTTGAAAAAGAACCCCCATTAATTGAATATCTATAAGCTATTGCTCCATTGTTTTTATTCCAGCTAAAGTCTATGGTTGAGGTTGACTTAGTTGTTTGTATGTTGCTAGGATAAAGTTTAGGTATTGATACCAATTTCAGAGGACTTGCAAATGCGCTTCTGCAGCCATTTACACTTTTAGCAATCGCTGTGACACTAATATTATTAGTGCCAGTAAATACAGTAGTTAAGGTTTTGGTTCTTCTACTAAGTACTCCATTTACATACCACAGAACACTGTCTATCAAATTACCACTTGCAGTAATTGTTTCATTGTAAGGACCACATATAGTGTCATTGCTTGTTTTCGATAAAGAGATGGTCGGTTTTCCATACCAACTTAATTTAAATGGTGCACTTGTCTTTGCACATTGGTTGCTGGTACTAGTTACCTTAACCGTATAAGAAGCAGAGTCTTTAACATAGATGTTACGAACGGTTTTATTGTTGTTCAACCATAAATAGGTCAAGCCCGCTCCAGTATTAGCACTCAAAAGCAAGGAGTCACCTTGACAAATGCTAGCGGCAGAACCATTTAAAATAGTAGCAGCTGGAGAGGTATTAACTAAGATATCCATGGTATCAGGAAAACTGACACCCTTACTGTTTTTAACAGTTAAAATTACTTGCTTTAATCCTGGCGATAAATAAGTCACGGTTGGATTTTGAGCAGTACTGGTTGAAGGTGAACCACCTGTCATTTTCCAAGTATAGGTACTTGGTGAATTTGTTCCTGTACCTTGTAATTGTACATTGTAATTGGTACAAGTAATGGTATCATTACTTTTTGCTTTAGCAACAGGTAAAAGAGTCGATGGATTAATTTGGAACGATTTACCATAAACGGCATCACCTGGATCATCGTTGCTGTTGTTGTTGGTAGCCATTACCACCAAGTGGAATTTAACTGGACCAATGTTGGTAGATGGCGCTTTCCAAGTAAACACCCATCTTGTGCTATCTGTACCAACACTTGCAGTACCTGTAGATGTGTGGGATATATATTCTCTAGTTTGCCCGCTAATTACAGCAGTAGATTTACCAGTCCTAGAAGTGGTGCTGGTTAATGTACCTGCAGGACTGTTGTTTTTGTCTAAGCATGTAACTTGAAAACCAAATTTCACAATACCTGTTTGTTTGTAGGTTAATTCCATGGTATAGGTTGAATCTGGGATATAACCATTTCCGGTGAAATTAGATTTCAAACGAACGTTGTTTAAATTGCTACCAGAGGTAACTATAGTTCCTCCATGACATGAAGTACAATTTCCATTATCTCCTGGAGCATTGGTTAAAGATGGATTTGGTCCACCTGCATTCATAACTGCGCTACACAGTATAATGACAAAAGCAGATCCGAAAAGTAAATTTCTTAAGTATATATTTCTCATAAGCGTATTGAATGCAAAAATAGATGAGATTGCTCAATATATGTTGTAACAAATATCAAAAATGACAAAAATTTGACATTGATTATCAGACAGATTGAAAAAAAGTATTGAAAAAGTTGGATTAAATAATCGCCAATGGTTCTAGAACCCTAGCCCAATCTATGTTGAATGATTTCATCAACTTTCTTAAACATTTGCAATGGCGTAAATTTTCTCCACAACAAATTATCAAGTTCTCCTCCAAAATTGAGATAATAATCTATTCGGTGTTGTTTGAATTCCTCCAAAACATGTTCTCTAAAATTGACTAAAGCTACCCATCCATCTTCAATATCATTGTACCATTCTTCGTAATAACTGTCGTCTGATGCATGAAAATTGAGCACATTATCGCCGATTAATATGAACTTATTGATGCCTTCATCTTGCATTAATTCAATTAAATCGCGTTTAAAAGTCATGATGTCATTTTGAATTACATCGTTCCATTCACCAATTAGCTCAATAATTGTGTATCCAGCCTCATAATCTGCAAATAAAACTTTCAGGTATAAAGTAGGTGAACCAAAATTATCCCATTGAGGATGTATTAAGTAATTGTATATGGTATTGCTGTATTCGAACTCACTATGTATGGTTTCAAAAAATGGGGAACGTTCATCTTCAACTGAATTGTACAGATGCAACCAATGGTAGTGTGGTTCTATGTCGTGCATGAGCCTTCAAAGGTAAGAATGATTTTCAACAATAATCATAAAAATACATTAATTAATTTGTATTAAAACACAAACTAAACCAACTTTTATAAGCCCAAATATTTAGTCGTTTTCTTGATTTAATAAACTCAAATCTCAATTATTTTGCCTCTTAATCAAATTTATTACACTTGAATTACGCCTTTTTTTAATTGTAATTTGATTTTTAACGATTAAAAGCATTATTTTGCGACTCATTTTTCAAAAAATCTGATATGTCCATATTAAATAAACTTAGAAATTCAACATGGGTGCTAATGCTCATCCTAGTATCCCTTGTCCTTTTTGTTGTTAGCGACTATTTCTCCAGTAAAAGCAAATTTAGTTTTGGCGGCGCTCAAAACGTAGGTGAAATTGCGGGAACTGAAATTTCTGTTATTGAATTCGATGCCAAATACAAAGAACTTTTGGCTCAATTAAATTCAAATGGCACAGGTGAAAATGAACAAACTAGAGAACAAGCTTCTTCTTATGCTTGGAATCAATTTATTCAATCATTGATTGTAGATAAAGAATTTGAAACTTTAGGTTTAGACATTTCAGTTGCTGAAGCAGGAAAATTGCTTTACTCTGATGATGCACACTCTACCATTAAACAATATTTTAGCAGAGATGGTCAATTTTCTCCATCAAACGTTATCAACTTCAAAAACCAAGTTGCGAAAAAAGATGCCAAAATGATGGCTCAATTTGAACTTATCTTAAAACAAGTTTTCATGGAAGTTCAAAGTAGAAAATACAATTCATTAATTGCAAAATCACTTTACGCAACCAGTTTGGATGCTGAAGATGACTATTTTGCAGCAACAGTTAACTACAATGGAAAAACTGTAACCTTGAATTTCGCTTCTATTGATGACAAATCAATTAAAATTGAAGATGCTGATTTGAAAGATTACATCAACCGTCACAAAGATGAGTTCAAACAAAAAGCTTCTAGAGATTTAGAATATGTTTTAATCAATGTATCTCCATCTAAACAAGATACTTTAGAAGTTAGAAACTCTTTAGTTGCTGAAATGAACGAATTCAAAAACGCTGAAGTAGATTCAGTGTATGTTCAATTAAACAGTTCTGTTCCTTATTCTGACTTGTTCCAATCACATGGTTCATACAACAAAGAATACGAATCTAAATTATTTGCTGCTCCAAAAGACAGCGTAATCGGACCAATATATTATGATGGTGGATTCAGTTTATTCAAAGTACTAGACAAAAAAACTGACTCTGCTTTCTATTACCACGCTATAAAAGTTGAGTTAGCAGTTAAAGGTGTTACCAAAGAAGATACTTTAAAAGCAATTGCTAACGGAAAAAAATTAGGTGCAGAATCTAATTCTAGTCCAAACGCACTTGATTTCTTCAACAGCAAAACCAGCACAGGTGATGTAACATATGCTCAAGACTTAGGATGGGTAAGAGATGGTTCACAAGTAGATGAAATCAACAAAGCGGTTAAAACGCTTGGCATGGGTCAATCAACTGTAGTTAAATCTATGTATGGTTTATCATTAATCAAATTGGTAGAACCAAAATCATCTGAGCTAATCAAAATTGCTGAAGTTAGAAAACCAATCGAAGCACTTAAATCAACTGAAGATGAAGCTTACCAAAAAGCAAGCAATTTCAGATCTGCACTTACAGGTGAAAATAAAGATGAGTTCGAACAACAAGTTAAGAAATTTGGCTTGGTTAAGAGTATAGCAAACAACGTAAAAGAAAGCGACCGTTCTATGACTGGTATCCCAGGTACCATGGATGTAGTTAGATGGGCATACAACGAAAAAAGAGAAGTAGGTGAATACTCAGATGTAATCTCTGCAGGTAATCTATTAATCGTTGCTAAACTTTCTAAAGTTAGAGAAGAAGGTACTTCAGATGTTGAAGATGTTAGAGAAAAAGTAACCCGTTTGGTAATGAACGAAAAGAAAGCTGCGATCTTGACCACACAATTTGAAGATGGCATGAAAAAGTCTAAATCAATTGACGAAGTAGCAACTAGCGTAAAATCAATGGTTCAACCTTTCTACAACATTAATTTCTACTCTACCAACGTTCAATTTGCTGGTAACGATTTAAAACTTGTAGGTTATGTTTGCGGATTGAAACAAAATGTAATGAGTAAACCAATTGTGAGCAACGATGGTGTGCACATTATCTTGGTTGAAAGTTCAAGTAAAGCTGACATTCCTAGCGATCTTAGCTCAAGAAAGAAAATCTTATACGACCAAAAGAAACAACAAGCTTATAACTCAGTATTCGAAGCCCTTAAAAAAGCTGCTGATGTTAAAGACGAACGTTACAAATTCTATTAATAGTTTTTCCTTAAAGTAATCTATTAACAAAACCTATTTATGAGTTCAGAAACAGATTTCCTGCCCTTACACGGTACCGACTATATTGAATTGTATGTTGGCAATGCTAAACAAGCTGCCCACTATTACAAAACAGCCTTTGGTTTTCAAAGTTTAGCCTACGCTGGACCAGAAACTGGAGTTAAAGACCGTGTTAGTTATGTATTGGTGCAAAATAAAATGCGCTTGGTTTTAACCACGCCATTGCACTCTGATTCAGAAATCGCAAAACACCATTTCAAACATGGTGACGGTGTTAAAACTTTAGCCTTAATGGTTGATGACGCCTACGATGCTCATGAACAAACCACCAAACGCGGTGGTAAGTCATGCCTAGAACCTACTACCCTTTCTGATGAAAATGGTGAAGTTCGCATGAGTGGTATTCACACCTATGGTGAAGTGGTGCATTTGTTTATTGAACGTAAAAATTACAATGGCATATTTATGCCAGGTTATAGAAAATGGGAAAGTGCCTACAACCCTGGTCCTACCGGTTTGTTGTACGTTGACCATTGCGTTGGAAATGTTGGTTGGGATCAAATGAATCCTTGGGTAAAATTCTATGAAGACGTAATGGGCTTTAAGAATATTTTATCTTTCGATGACAATGACATTTCAACTGAATACTCAGCACTAATGAGTAAAGTGATGAGTAATGGAAATGGTTTTGTTAAATTCCCTATCAACGAACCTGCTGAAGGCAAAAAGAAATCACAGGTAGAAGAATACCTTGAGTTCTACGAAGGTGAAGGCACCCAGCACGTTGCTATTGCTACCCTTGATATCGTTTCTACAGTTAAACAATTAATGGAGCGTGGTGTTGAGTTTCTTAAAGTTCCAAGTTCATATTACGACGATTTATTAGACCGTGTTGGTCCAATAGAAGAAGATATCGAGCCTTTAAAAGAATTAGGCATATTGGTAGACCGCGACGATGAAGGTTATTTGTTACAATTGTTTACCAAGCCTGTTGAAGATAGACCAACTATGTTCTATGAAATCATACAACGTAAAGGGGCTAAATCATTCGGTAAAGGTAATTTCAAAGCATTATTTGAGGCCATAGAACGCGAACAAGCCGAACGCGGCAACTTATAATCAATGCCTGTCAGCATTGTAGATATGCTGGGAAGGGTTGTAAACATCCAAAAACCAATACAACGTATTGTTTCTTTGGTGCCTTCTCAAACTGAATTTCTTTATGAACTTGGATTAAAAGACAAAATAGTTGCACAAACTGTTTTCTGTGTTCATCCTAAATCGCATTTTAAAAAAGCCACCAAAATTGGAGGCACCAAGAAAATCCGTTATGAAGAATTGGATGAACTACAACCAGACTTAATTATTTGCAATAAGGAAGAAAACAATGAGGAAATTGTTGAAACCCTTGCCAAAAAATATCCAGTTTGGGTTAGTGATATAAAAAACATCGATGATGCTTTTTACATGATGCGCAGTCTAGCAGAGCTGTTAGATGTAAAAAATGAAGCAGAAGATTTGCTTCGAAAAATCACCCTGAGTTTAAACCAAAAGAAAATAAGACACCAATACAACTGTTTGTATTTGGTATGGCGCAACCCATACATGGCTGTTGGCTGCGATACCTTTATCAACCACATGTTGCAACGCGCTGGTTTTAATAATTTGATAAAAGAACAACGCTATCCAGAATTGAATTTGGATGAACTACAATTGCTGAATCCCGAAGTTCTGCTCCTTTCCTCTGAACCCTACCCTTTCAAGGAAAAGCATGTTGAAGAATTACAAACTTTACTCCCGAATTCAAAAATATTGACGGTAGATGGTGAATTATTTAGTTGGTATGGAAGTCGATTGCTAAATTCGCAGCCGTATTTCAACGAACTGCAAAGACAATTGCACAAAATTAAAAGATAAAAAGATATGGCGATCATAATTAAAACGCCCGAACAAATTGAAGGGATTAGAAAAAGCAGCCAATTAGCGGCTGAAACTTTAAAATATATTGAACCGTTTGTTAAACCAGGGGTTAAGACCATCGAACTGGATGGACTTATAGAAGCCTTTGTGTTAAAGCATGGTGCTACTGCTGCAACTAAAGGTTACAGAGGCTACAAGCACGCAAGCTGCATTTCTCCAAATGATGTGGTTTGTCATGGGGTTCCAAACGATTATGTTGTAAAAGATGGCGACATCATCAACATTGATGTTACTTGTATTCTAAACGGATATTTCGGTGACACCTGCCGCATGTATTTGGTTGGTGAGGTAAGCGACTATGCAAAGAAATTGGTGCAAACCACCAAAGAATGTTTGCGCTTAGGCATTGCAGAATGCAAACCAGGTAATCATTTAGGCAATATTGGCTACGTTATCAATGAACACGCCGTTAAAAATGGATACAGTGTGGTATTTGAATTTTGTGGCCATGGTGTAGGTATCCGCTTTCATGAAGACCCACAAGTTGACCACGTGGCTAAGAAAAATAGTGGCGTAGTGCTTAGACCGGGCATGACGTTTACAATAGAGCCTATGATCAATGCTGGGAAAGCCCGTTGTAAGGTAGACCGTAAAGATGGTTGGACTGCAAGGACTATTGATGGTAAATTATCGGCTCAATTTGAGCATACTATTCTTATAACAGAGGATGGGTGTGAAGCATTGACAGATGTATACGGCGATTTCTAAATCGACGTATTACTAAAACTCTTTTTGCAGGCTTTGCGCCTGCGGG
>JAOASJ010000125.1 GCA_030158725.1 Bacteroidia bacterium | reverse complement strand
AAGGCGCCCAAATCACAAGAATCTGCCTTAAAAATTGTCTTAATTTCATTACTTTTGCCCCGTGAATTTTAACCGTAAACAACTTAGCGACGCCGAATTACTGAACATCTATAAGCGCTTGCTTTATCCGCGCATTATAGAAGATAAAATGCTTATTTTGTTGCGTCAAGGGCGCATCGGTAAATGGTTTAGCGGCATTGGACAAGAAGGAATTTCTGTTGGTGCCACCATGGCTTTGCACAGCGATGAATACATTCTTCCTTTGCACAGAAACCTCGGTGTTTTTACTACTCGCGATATTCCTTTCAAGAAACTTTTTGCCCAATGGCAAGGTAAAAAATCGGGCTTCACAAAAGGACGCGACCGCAGTTTCCACTTCGGAACCAACGAATACCATATTGTTGGAATGATTTCACATCTTGGTGCTATGTTGGGTGTTGCCAATGGTATTTCAACTGCCCACTTGCTGAACAATGCGGGTAAAATTTCTTTGGTCTTTAGCGGCGATGGCGGCACCAGTGAAGGCGATTTCCACGAAGCACTTAACGTGGCTGCGGTTTGGGGCTTACCAGTCATTTTCTTAATTGAAAACAATGGTTACGGTTTAAGCACGCCAAGCAACGAACAATTTAAATGCAAACAATTCATCGATAAAGGTATTGGCTATGGCATGGAAGCTTACCAGATTGATGGCAATAATATTTTAGAGGTTTTTCATAAAGTAACTGAACTTTCTGAAAGCATGCGCAAAGCGCCAAGACCCGTTATTTTGGAATGTATGACTTTCAGAATGCGTGGGCACGAAGAAGCCAGTGGTACCAAGTATGTACCTCAAGAATTATTTGATGAATGGGGTAAAAAAGACCCGATTTTAAACTACGAAAATTTCTTGTTTGCCGAAGGTGTTTTGAACGATGACTTGAAACAAAGCATTTACGATGAATTAAAAATGGGCATGGACGACGATTTAGCAGAAGTATTTGCCGAAGCTGAAGTTGTTGCCGACACCCAAGAAGAACTCAACGATGTGTATGCACCTTACACTGCAGAAATTATTTCACCAGCAAGTGACAAACACAGCACCAAACGATTGGTAGACGCCATTTCTGACGGACTTAAACAATCTATGGAGAAACATTCAAATACCATTTTAATGGGACAGGATGTGGCTGAATACGGTGGCGTATTTAAAATTTCAGATAACTTTTACAAACTATTTGGTAAAGGCCGTGTGCGCAACACCCCTATCACCGAATCGTCTATACTTGGCGCTGGATACGGCTTAGCCATTATGGGTTACAAAGCCATAGTAGAAATGCAATTTGGCGATTTTGTAACTTGTGGTTTTAATCAAATCGTAAACAACTTGGCCAAAAGCCATTACCGTTGGGCACAAGCTGCCGATGTGGTGGTGCGCATGCCGACTGGTGCTGGCGTTGGTGCAGGACCTTTCCACAGTCAAAGCACAGAGGCTTGGTTTTTCCATGTACCAGGTTTAAAAATTGTATACCCTAGCAACGCCTACGACGCAAAAGGTTTGTTGTGTGCGTCGATTAACGACCCGAACCCTGTGATGTTCTTTGAACACAAAGCTTTGTACAGAAGCATAGAATCTGAGGTTCCAGACGATTACTACACTTTGGAAATTGGCAAAGCAAAAACAGTGCAATCGGGCGAGGAGCTTAGCATTATCACTTACGGTTGGGGCGTGCAATGGGCCATTGATGCTTGCAAAGACTTGGGTATTGATGCCGAGATATTGGATTTAAGAACTTTAATGCCTTGGGACAAGGATGCAGTAAAAGCAGCTGTTGAAAAAACAGGGAAAGTGCTGGTATTGCATGAAGACACCATGGTTGGTGGCATAGGCGCAGAGATAGCAGCATGGATAGGCGAACATTGCTTTAGCAGTTTGGATGCACCGGTAAAACGTGTCGCCAGTTTGGACACCCCAGTGCCTTTGGCCAAAGACTTAGAAGATAATTTCTTGGCTAAAAAATATTTGAACCCTGCCTTGATAGAATTACAAGCTTACTAAGCTGAGCTTTCTGATGACTTATCTTAAGATAATCCTTTTTATCTAATTTCTTTTATTCGCAATGCCAATAGGCCAATCTACACGATTGATAGACCCATAGGCACATGATGAAATTTTTTTTGTATCTTCGCAGGCTATATGGCTTATCGCTGGACCGCCGCACCGAAACTCAATGATCAAAAGGTAGAACAACTAGCTGAGCTCATTAATGTATCTCCAATAATCGCTCGGTTATTGCTTCAAAGAGGTGTTGAGACCTTTGAACAAGCCAAGAAATTTTTCAGACCCCAGTTAACAGATTTATACGATCCATTCTTGATGAAAGATATGGACAAGGCCATAGACAGAATTATATTAGGTCTGCACCGCAAAGAGCGCGTAATGATTTACGGCGATTACGATGTTGATGGCACCACTTCTGTTTCTATTGTTTTTTCTTACTTCTCTAAATTCACATCAAATATTGAATACTATATCCCTGACCGTTACAAAGAAGGTTATGGTATTTCTAAAATAGGTATTGATTATGCCAAAGAAACTGGTGTTTCATTAATTATTGCCCTCGACTGCGGAACCCGTTCAATTGAATTGATTGCCTATGCAGCCAGCTTGGGAATAGATTTTATCGTTTGCGACCACCACTTACCAGGTGATGAATTGCCTGATGCCGTGGCATTGTTGAATCCAAAACGCAAGGACTGCACCTACCCTTACAAAGAATTATCTGGTTGTGGAATCGGATTTAAATTGATTCAAGCCTACGCCCAAGCCAATGATTTATCGTTCGACGATGTTTGTAAATATCTAGACCTTGTGGCTGTGAGCACTTGTAGTGATATTGTAGAAATCAGGGATGAGAACAGAATCTTGGTTTACTACGGCTTAAAAAAGATAAACGAAAATCCTTGCATTGGACTTCAAGCCTTGTTGCAAAGCTATCAAATAAAAGAAGAATACGAGGTTTCAGACATCGTGTTTGGTATTGGACCTAAAATCAATGCAGCGGGTAGAATTGCCGATGCAAAATCGTCGGTTAAATTGCTGATAGAAGAAGATTTTCACCAAGCGCGTTCATTGGCTAAAACATTAATCGACAACAACACTGAGCGCAAAGACATAGACAGCGATATTACCAAAGAAGCACTAGAGATGTTGGAGAACAGCGCTGAATTGAGAAGCCGTAAAAGCACAGTTCTATACAGTGAAAAATGGCATAAAGGCGTTATAGGAATTGTGGCATCACGCTTAATTGAAACCTATTACAAACCAACCATAATTTTTTCAGAAGTTAATGGCATGTTGACAGGTTCAGCCCGCAGCATTAAAGACTTCGATGTACACGACGCTATTGGCGCTTGTGGCGATTTGGTGGTGCAATATGGTGGCCACAAATACGCAGCAGGTCTAACCATAAAGAAAGAATCATTCGAAGCCTTTACTGAAAGGTTCGAAGAAATAGTGAATCAAAATTCTACTGAAGAATTAAGAACACCAGAAATCTCTTACGATACAGAAATTGATTTCAGTGAAATAACCCAAAAGTTTTTCGTGGTATTGGATCAGTTTAAACCCCACGGACCGGGCAATATGACGCCAATATTCAGAACCAACCATGTGTCTGATTCTGGCAGCAGAATTGTAAAAGAAAAACATTTAAAACTAATGGCCTATCAAAGCGGTACGCGATTTGATGGTATTGCATTTAATATGAGTGACGCTTTCCCAATGATCAGCAAAAACCTTCCCTTTGATGTTTGCTATTCTTTGGAGATGAATGAATTTAAAGGCGTCAGAAACCTACAATTAAAAGTAAGAGACATTCGCCCATCGGTATGAAATTAAGAGCAGAAAAACTCGTTAAACAATACAAACAAAAAAAGGTTGTAAATGATGTTTCCATTTATGTGGAACAAGGCGAAATTGTTGGACTTCTAGGTCCTAACGGCGCTGGTAAAACAACCTCGTTTTACATGACAGTTGGTTTGGTTAAACCAGACGAAGGACATATCTATTTGGACGATGAAGAAATAACCAATTTGCCAATGTACAAAAGGGCACAAAAAGGTGTTGGTTATTTGCCTCAAGAAGCTTCAGTGTACCGCGACTTAACGGTTGAGGACAATATCTTGGCAGTGCTTGAACTCACCAAGTTGAGCAAAGCAGAACAAATGGAAAAACTTGAAAGTTTGCTCAATGAGTTTAGTCTGCAAAGGGTTAGAAAAAATTTAGGTAAAGTGTTAAGTGGAGGCGAGCGCAGAAGAACTGAGATTGCCCGTGCTTTGGCCACTGACCCGAAATTTATCTTACTGGATGAACCGTTCGCAGGCGTTGACCCAATTGCCGTTGAAGACATTCAGAACATTGTGTACAAGCTTAAAAGCAAAAATATTGGTATCTTAATTACCGACCACAACGTACAAGAAACTTTGAGTATTACCGATAGAGCTTATTTGCTGTTTGAAGGCAAACTTTTGAAACAAGGAAGTGCTGAAGAATTGGCAGAAGATGAGATGGTAAGAAAAGTATATTTAGGAAAAAACTTCGTTTTGCGAAGAGCATTAGCCCCCAACAAACCAGACGCTTGAAAACATTGATATTTGGCCTCGGCAACATAGGCCCCGAATACAACAATACCCGCCACAACATCGGTTTCGATGTCCTTGACGCATTTGCCAAAGACATGAACGTTGAATTTAGTTTGCAAAAACTAGGTATGGTGGCCGAGGGTCGACTTAAAAACAAAACTTTTGTATTGGTAAAACCGACCACTTTTATGAATTTAAGTGGTAAAACGGTTCAATACTATATGCAATTGAACAAAGCCACCCCAAGTGAAATATTGGTGGTAACAGACGATTTGGCTATAGACACCTGCATGTTGCGCATCCGCTTGAAGGGCAGCCACGGCGGTCACAATGGTCTAAGAAACATCCAAGAATTATTGAATACCCAAGAATATCCTAGATTGCGTTTTGGGATTGGCAATCAATTTGACAAAAACAGACAAATTGAATTTGTATTGGGCAAATGGAAACCTGAAGAGCAAACTGTAGTAGATATTACTGTTGCTAAGGCAGTTGATGCCATAAAAAGTTTTATTTTAGAAGGACCTGGACAAGCCATGACCAAGTACAATGGATAAAGAAACAAAAACAATTGAATTGGAATTTCAGGTGAGAGATTACGAACTCGACCTGCAAGGTATTGTCAACAATGCCGTTTACCAAAACTATTTGGAGCACGCCCGTCACGAATTTTTAAAACTCCACGGATTGGATTTTAACCAATTGCATTTAGACGGTTTTGATGCTGTGGTTATAAGAGCAGAAATCGATTATAAGAAATCGCTTAAAAGTGGCGACCGATTTATTGTACAAACTTCAGTTGAGCGCGAAGGCCGATTAAAAATTGTTTTCAATCAAAAAATCCAAAAGAAAGATGACGGCATTTTAATTCTTCAAGCGAAGATATTTGCCGCCTGTATTCACAACAACAGACCTGTAGAGCCCTTGCTAATTCTAGACAAAATGGGCTTGCTTTAAAAAAAAGCAAATAATATTTTTTACTATTTTTTGTGATGTTAATTTATTGATTGAAGCAATAATTATACACACTGATGCGGATTGGTTAAATTAAATGCAAAATCAGTCCTTTTTTTCTAATAGAATACCTATTTTTGCGTCCACTTATACAAAAGCATTAAAAAAATGTTACTATTATTAGCTGGAAATAATCTGTCAGATTATCTACCAATCTTTTTTATGTTCATAGCCGCAATGGCCTTCATTGTACTCTCTATGATTGCTACGCACGCCTTAGGTCCGAAGAAACAATCAAAAATCAAGCAAGACGCATTTGAGTGTGGAATTGAATCACAAGGAGACGCTAGAACCCCTTTTTCTATTAAGTATTTTTTAATTGCAATTTTATTTGTCCTTTTTGATGTTGAGGTTATCTTCATGTACCCATGGGCGGTAAACTTCAAAACTTTGGGAATAGCTGGCCTTATCGAAATGTTCATGTTTATGGGCTTTTTGGTTTTGGGTTTAATCTACATTATCCGCAAAGGGGCTTTGACCTGGGAGAAATAAAAAAAACATTTTAATCGCATAATTGTCATTCTATAGTAAATAAACATGAGCATCGACATTAAACCCGAATTTAAGCCAGACGGCATTGAGGGTGCAGGATTTTTCGCCACATCATTAGACAAAGTTGTGGGCTTGGCCAGAGCAAATTCGCTGTGGCCTTTGCCTTTTGCAACGTCATGCTGCGGAATTGAATTTATGGCCACCATGGCTTCACATTACGACTTAGCGCGTTTTGGATCAGAAAGATTAAGTTTCTCTCCAAGACAAGCAGATTTGTTAATGGTAATGGGCACCATTTCTAAAAAAATGGGTCCAGTATTGCGTCAAGTATACGAGCAAATGGCTGAACCAAAATGGGTTTTAAGTATGGGTGCCTGCGCTAGTAGCGGTGGCATATTTGACACTTACAGTGTTTTGCAAGGAATAGACAGAATCATTCCAGTAGATGTTTACATCCCTGGTTGCCCACCAAGACCAGAACAAGTTTTGGACGGTATTCTTAAAATTCAAGAATTAACAAAATCTGAAAGCATCAGAAGACGCGATACCCCTGAATACAAAAAAATGCTAGAGCAATATGGAATTGAGTAATATGGAAACTAGCAATTTGAACGAATTAATCAGTGCAGCTCTTAAAAGCCGTTATGCTGATAAATTTATAGGTGAAGAGCAACAATACGATTTCACCGTTTACACATTAGACAAATCTGTTATAATTGATGCTTTAAGTTTCTTAAAAACAGACCCAGAAATAGCTTGCAGTTTCCTAACGACTTTATGTGGCATTCACATGCCTGAGCAAGAAGGCGCTGAATTTGGTATGATGTACCAATTGCAAAACATGCAAAAAAATGTCCGCATCCGTGTTAAGATTTGGATGTCTAAAGACAACTTACATGTACCAACAGCTACTGGTTTATGGCCAAGTGCTAATTGGATGGAACGTCAAGAATACGATTTCTTCGGATTTAAATTTGATGGCCACCCTGATTTAAAACGCATCCTAAACATGGATGAAATGAACTACTTCCCAATGCGTAAAGAATATCCTTTGGAAGACGGATCTAGAGACGATAAAAACGATAAAATGTTTGGCAGATAAGCACTATGAGCGACATTAAAAACATTGAAGCAACTGAGGTTCAAAAAGAATACAACATTCTTAACCTAGGACCTACCCACCCTGCTACCCACGGTATATTTCAAAACGTCCTTAAGATGGATGGTGAAATCATTATGCATGCTGAACCAACCATTGGTTACATTCACCGTGCTTTTGAAAAATTAGCAGAACACAGACCTTACAACCAAATAGCACCAATCACTGATAGACTTAACTACTGTTCATCTCCTATTAACAATATGGGCTGGCACATGACAGTTGAGAAGCTAATTGGATGTGAAGTTCCTAAGCGCGCAGATTACATGCGTGTGATCATTATGGAATTGGCGCGTATTTCTGACCACATTATTTGTACCACCATTATTGGCCAAGATACTGGAGCAACTACAGGATTCTTATACTTCTTCCAAATGCGTGAAAAAGTATATGAAATTTATGAAGAAGTATGTGGTGCCCGTTTAACCACCAATATCGGTCGCGTTGGCGGTATGGAAAGAGATTTCTCAAAACGTGCAATTGATTTATTGAAAAAATTCTTAGTTGAATTCCCTGAATATCTAAAAGAGTTTCAAAGTTTAATTGAACGCAACAGGATATTTATGGATAGAACCATTAACTGTGGACCAATAACTGGCGAAAGAGCTTTGGCCTATGGATTTACTGGTCCTAACTTAAGAGCTGCTGGTGTTGACTACGATGTGCGTGTTGCCAATCCTTATAGCCGTTACCAAGATTTCAACTTCAGCATTCCAATTGGAACCAATGGAGATACCTATGATAGATTCATGGTTCGTATACAAGAAATGTGGGAAAGCATTAGCATTATCAAACAAGCATTCGAAGGATTGCCTGAAGGACCTATACATGCAGATGTTCCTAGTTTCTACTTGCCAGAAAAACAAGAAGTATACAGCAAAATGGAAGCCTTGATTTACCATTTCAAAATTGTAATGGGCGAGACAGATATTCCAAAAGGAGAAGTATACCATTCAGTAGAGGGTGGAAATGGCGAATTGGGTTATTACCTAATCAGCGATGGAGGAAGAACCCCGTATAGATTGCATTTTAGAAGACCTTGTTTTATATACTACCAAGCCTACCCTGAAATGATAACCAACGGACTATTGAGTGATGCTATTTTAACCATGAGTAGCATGAACGTGATAGCAGGTGAATTGGACGCATAACAAAGAAAAAATTAAGTAACACTTAAAAGAATATTAAAGAACTCATGGCACAAACCACAGACATAAGTTTTAAAGAAGAAACCCTTGAACTTATTCGGAAAATTACCAAAAGGTATCCGGATGGCAAACATAAATCAGCCCTTATTCCTGTATTGCATATTGCACAAGCAGAATTTGGTGGATGGTTAAGTCCTCAAACTATGGACTTAGTTGCTGAAGTTTTAACTCTTAAACCAATTGAAGTATACGAAGTTGCTTCATTTTATAGCATGTTTAATTTGCAACCCGTTGGCAAATGTTTAATTGAAGTATGCAGAACCAGCAGCTGTTGGTTGTGTGGTGCTGAAGACATTATCGACCACTTAGAGCACAAATTAAACATCAAAGTTGGAGAAACTACTACAGATGGTATGTTCACTTTGAAAGCAGTTGAATGCCTTGGCAGTTGCGGAACTGCACCAATGATGCAAGTGGGAGCCGACTACCATGAAAACTTAAGCATTGAAAAAGTAGACAAGTTAGTTGACGGATTTAAACAAGAAAACAAACAAAGCCGTTACTGTTAATCATGAGCAGAAAGTTATTACTTAAAAACGATCACATTCCGGGTATTGCTACCCTTAAAACCTATAGAGAAAATGGTGGTTACACTGCCATGGAAAAGGCTTTAAAAACCATGAGTCCAGATGCCCTTTTGGAAGAAGTTAAAACTTCAGGATTAAGAGGACGTGGTGGTGCTGGTTTCCCAACAGGTATGAAATGGAGCTTTTTGGCAAAGCCAGAAGGTGTTCCAAGATACTTAGTGGTAAACGCTGACGAAAGCGAACCTGGTACATTTAAAGACAGATATTTAATGGAACATATCCCTCACCTACTTATTGAGGGTATGATTATTTCAAGTTTTACGCTTGGTTCTAATAGTGCTTACATCTATATCAGAGGTGAGTATTTTTATGTTTCAAGAATTTTGGAACAAGCCATCGACGAAGCTTATGCTGCTGGTTTATTAGGAAAAAACATTTTAGGTACTGGCTACGATTTAGACATTTATGTTCAAGTTGGTGCAGGTGCATATATCTGTGGTGAAGAAACCGCACTTTTAGAAAGTTTGGAAGGCAAGCGTGGCAATCCGCGTATTAAGCCTCCATTCCCGGCTATTGCTGGTTTATACGGTTGCCCAACAGTGGTAAACAATGTAGAAACCATTGCTGCAGTAGTGCCTATTATTGAAATGGGTGGTGCTGAGTATGCTAAAATTGGTATAGGAAGAAGTACTGGTACAAAATTAATTTCTGCTTCAGGTCATATCAACAAACCTGGTGTTTACGAAATTGAATTGGGCTTACCTGTTGAAGAATTTATTTATTCAGAAGAATATTGCGGCGGTATCAAAGGTGGAAGAAAATTGAAAGCAGTTGTTGCTGGAGGATCTTCTGTTCCAATTTTACCAACAGAATTGATATTAAAAACAGCTGCTGGAGAGCCGCGTTTAATGAGCTATGAAAGTTTAGGTGAAGGTGGATTCGTAAGTGGAACCATGCTTGGATCAGGTGGTTTTATAGTAATGGATGAAGACACCAGCATTGTTAAAAACCTTTATACTTTCTCTCGTTTCTACCACCATGAAAGCTGCGGACAATGCAGTCCTTGCCGTGAAGGTACAGGTTGGATGGAAAAAATACTTCACAAAATATTAGAAGGAAAAGGCACATTAAAAGACATCGATTTGCTTTGGGACATTCAAAGTAAAATAGAAGGTAAAACCATTTGCCCACTTGGTGAAGCTGCTGCTTGGCCAGTTGCTGCGGCAATTAGGCATTTCAGACCAGAATTTGAAGCGTATGTTACAAATCCTGAAAGCATAAAAGACGTTAAACATTATTACAGACTCAACCCAACCGTATAATCCCATTCATTAAAATTTAAGCAATGGTAAAATTAACAATTGACGATATTCCAGTAGAAGTTCCAAAAGGAACAACCATACTGCAAGCTGCACGCCTTATTGGTGGAGATGTTACTCCTCCAGCAATGTGTTATTACAGCAAATTAAAAACCAGTGGTGGGTATTGCAGAACCTGCATCGTAAAAGTAGAACAAGGTTCTGAAAAAGATCCTCGTCCTATTCCAAAACCAGTAGCCAGCTGCCGCACAGAAGTAGCAGAAGGTATGGTGGTGCGCAATATTACCTCACCAGAAAACTTGGAAGCAAGAGCTGGTGTAGTTGAATTGCTATTGGTAAACCATCCTTTGGATTGTCCAGTATGCGACCAAGCAGGTGAATGCCACTTACAAGATTTGGCATACGAAAACGGCAAAGAAGAAACACGTTACGAATTTGAACGCAGAGAGTTTGATCCAATTGATATTGGAGACAAAATCAAATTGCACATGAACCGTTGCATTATGTGTTTCCGTTGCGTGAAGGTAGCTGATCAAATTACAGATGGTCGTTGCCATGGTGTCATCAACCGCGGTGATGCTGCTGAAATTTCAACCTATATTGAAAAAGCAATAGACAACGATTTTTCGGGTAATGTTATTGACGTTTGCCCAGTTGGTGCATTAACCGATAGAACCTTCCGATTTAAAAGCCGTGTTTGGTATACCAAGCCAGTTGATGCTCATAGAAATTGCACCAAGTGTTGCGGTAAAGTAAGACTTTGGAACCAAGGTGAAGAAGTGTTGCGTGTAACTGCAAGAAAAGACCAATGGGGTGAGGTTATGGACAATGAAGATGGTACAACAGCATGGATTTGCAATGAGTGCCGTTTTGACAAAAAACACATCAACGATTGGACCATTGAAGGACCATCTGAAATCAACAGACATTCTGTTATTTCTGCCAACCATTACGATACATTAAGAAACATCAAAATGGATACTTTGCGTATGTTAGGAGGAAAACCACATGGCGAAAAAGTAGATTTAGGAATTGGTGCTCTTGACCCTAACAACCAACATAAACAATAGAATAAAAAGAAATGGATCCATTGTTATTTAAAGCAATCTTGGTAGTTGCAGTGTTTGGAATAACACTGATAGTTGCCCTATATTCTACATTCGGTGAGCGTAAAATTGCTGCCGTGATGCAAGACCGTGTTGGTCCGAATAGAGCGGGACCCTTTGGTTTATTGCAACCCTTAGCCGACGGTATAAAAATGTTTATGAAACAGGAATTAATTCCTTCTGTTTCTAATAAATGGCTGTTCATTGTTGGACCATGTATCGCCATGTTAACCGCATGTATGACCGGTGTGGTTATTCCTTGGGGAGGCAGTTTAACTTTTGGTGACCAAGTATTCGAATTACAAATTGCCGATTTAAACATCGGAATTTTATATTTATTTGGTGTTGTTTCATTAGGTGTTTATGGTATCATGATTGGTGGTTGGGCATCTAACAACAAATTCTCATTAATTGGTGCTATCCGTGCTTCATCACAAATGATTAGTTATGAAATTGCGATGGGTATGGCCATTATCGCTTTGGTAATGAGCACTGGCACTTTAAGTTTAAAAGAAATTGTGATGCAACAAGATGCAGGTTTGGCGAACATTGTTTACCAACCTTTGGGCTTCTTAATCTTTTTGGTTTGTGCATTTGCTGAAACCAATAGAGCGCCATTCGATTTACCAGAATGTGAAACAGAATTAATTGGTGGTTACCACACTGAATATTCATCATTGAAATTAGGCTTTTATTTATTTGCTGAATACATCAATATGTTTATCTCTTCAGCGGTAATCGTATCGTTTTACTTTGGTGGTTACAACTTCCCATTCCAACATGAATTGGGTTTAGATGGCAACCTTTTAACCATAGTACAAACCTTGGTATTCTTCGGTAAAATATTCTGCTTCGTATTCTTCTTTATGTGGGTGCGTTGGACAATCCCGAGGTTCCGTTACGACCAGTTGATGCACCTTGGATGGAAAGTATTATTGCCATTGGCTTTGTTCAATATTTTTGCAACAGGCATGGTGATGTGGGGAATGGGAAAATTATAATTAAAAAAACACAGACAATTATTGTTTTAAAACAATTCTTAACTGAACAAAAAAATACCAATTGAAAAATGCTTACAAATAGAAGTAAACAAGTGGTCAAAAAAGAAATGACAATCATGGAGAAGGCATACTTACCTGCTATCTTCAGTGGAATGCTCATTACTTTTAAGCACATATTTATGAAAAAGGCAACCGTTCGTTACCCTGAACAGGTAAGAGAATTTGCCCCAGTATACCGCGGTCAACACGTTTTAAAAAGAGACGAAGCAGGTGCTGAAAGATGCACAGCTTGTGGACTTTGCGCAGTTGCTTGCCCAGCAGAAGCCATTACCATGGTTGCTGATGAAAGAAAAAAAGGCGAAGAGAACTTATACCGCGAAGAAAAATATGCATCAACTTATGAAATCAATATGTTGAGATGTATTTTCTGTGGTTTATGCGAAGAAGCTTGTCCTAAAGAAGCAATTTTCTTAACCGATAGAATTGTACCAAGCACATTTGAACGCAATGAATTCGTGTATGGAAAAGACAAATTGGTTGAGCCAATTGACCAAAGAGTGGATGTAACAAAAAGACAAACACCAGCTGTTTTAGAATTCAAAAAAGACAAGAAACACAAACACAACAGAACCTTTCTTGACAAGGTTTTAAAACCAAGTAACAAACACTAATTAAGTGGATAAAAGTCAAATTAAAACCATTTCAATTCAACGTAATTCGCAAACAATTAAATGAGCCTTACCCAATATATCTTCTGGTTTTTATCATTCCTAGCATTGATGAGCAGCTTGATGGTTGTATTTACTAAAAATGCTGTTTACAGTGTGCTTAGTTTAATCATCACCTTTTTTGCCATCGCTGGGCATTATCTATTGCTAAATGCACAATTTTTAGCAGCAGTACATATCATTGTATACGCAGGTGCCATTATGGTACTTTTCTTATATGTGATTATGATGCTTAATCAAAACAAAGACGCTGAACCAAATAAACACCCTTACCTAATGATAATTTCAGTAATTGCCGGAGGCTTATTGATGTTAACATTGGTGGGAACTATAAAAGGTGCTGAACTACCAGGTAGCACGATAGTAGATGCGCAAGTAGGAACAATTGAAAAACTTGGACAAGTATTGTTCACTGATTTTCTTTTGCCATTTGAAGTGTCTTCAATCTTATTTTTAGCAGCAATGGTAGGTGCTGTATATTTATCTAAAAACAAACTTCAATCGTAATGCAGAATTTACACGGAATTCCAATTAACTATTACGTTATATTAAGTACCGCTTTATTTTGTGTAGGTGCTTTAGGTGTAATGCTTAGACGCAATGCCATCATTATTTTTATGTGTGTTGAGCTTATGCTCAATGCCGTTAACTTATTGTTAGTGGCTTTTTCATCATACTTTGGAGACAGTCAAGCCCAAGTGTTTGTATTCTTTATCATGGCAGTAGCAGCAGCGGAAGTTGCAGTTGGTTTGGCTATCTTAATCATGATATTCCGAAATGCGGGCACGAGTGATACAGATGTATTGACTAAATTAAAATGGTAAGCATAATCGATATAAAGGCATACAAATAGAATGGAACAACTCGTTAAATTAATTCCCTTATTTCCACTAATCAGTTTCGCCATCATCGCTTTGATGAATAGACGACTGAGTAAACCACAAGCTGCAGTTATAGCTTGCATTGGTGTGTTGTTAAGCTTCATCGATTCTGCGGTGGTTTTTCAATCACAATTGCAATCGTTTCACCCAGTTGAGGTAAAAGTTTTTGATTGGATAATTGCTGGCAACTTCAATGCATCTTTTTCATTTTTAGTGGATCCACTTTCTTCCATTTTCTTAATGGTGATAACAGGTGTTGGATTTTTAATCCATCTTTTCTCTGTTGGTTACATGAAAGATGATGATGGCATGAGAAGATTCTTCGCTTATCTAAATTTATTTATATTCTTCATGCTGGTATTGGTACTAGGAAATAATTTCTTAGTGATGTTTATCGGTTGGGAAGGTGTAGGATTTTGTTCATTTATGCTGATTGGTTTCTGGTATAAAGACAACAAAAACAACGATGCAGCTAAAAAGGCATTTGTTATGAACAGAATAGGTGACCTTGGTTTCTTAATCGCCATGTGTCTTATTTTCTTCAATTTTGGAAGTCTTAACTACAGCACTTTATTTAGCCCTGGATTCTTAGCTGAATCTTCTGTTAGCACTGAAACTTTAACGCTTATTACCTTTTGCCTTTTTGTAGGAGCTATGGGTAAAAGCGCACAAATTCCTTTATATACTTGGTTGCCAGATGCGATGGCGGGTCCTACTCCTGTATCTGCATTGATACACGCTGCAACCATGGTAACCGCTGGTATCTATATGGTGGCAAGAACAAATGTTATGTTCTCGTTAACACCAGACACCATGACTTTGGTAAGCATTATCGGTATCGCTACGGCATTACTTGGTGCTGTTATCGGTTTGTTCCAAAACGACATTAAAAAAGTATTGGCATATTCAACTGTCAGCCAATTGGGTTTGATGTTTGTTGCCTTAGGTGTTGGTGCATATACTGCAGCAGTATTTCACGTGGTAACCCACGCTTTCTTTAAAGCTTTATTGTTCTTAGGCTCTGGTAGTGTTATACACGCTATGGGTGGCGAACAAGATATCCGTGTAATGGGTGGATTGAAAAAGAAATTACCAATTACTTATTTAACTTTCTTAATTGGAACTTTGGCCATTTCAGGAATTCCGCCATTGGCAGGTTTCTTCAGTAAAGACCAAATCTTAAGTGAGGCATTTGCTCACAATAAAATATTATTTGCCTTAGGCTTATTGGTGTCATTAATGACAGCGTTCTATATGTTCCGTTTGTTCTTCTTAACCTTCCACGGTTCATTTAGAGGTACCCACGATCAAGAGCACCACTTACATGAATCTCCAATGAACATGACCTTGCCTTTAATTGTATTGGCAGTGTGTGCAGCGTTTGCAGGATTTATTGGCGTTCCACATGTCATTGGCGAAGGATTAGGTTTGCACAATTTATTTGAATCTTATTTAAGTCCTGTTCTAGGTGTTAGCAGCAGCCATATTGAAGCGAGCGTTGAATGGATGTTAATGGGATTAACCACTGTTCTAATTGTTATGGTTATTTTATACGCCAGACATTTATTTGTAAGTAAAAATTATGTGCCTGAATCAGATTCACACATGAAAGGTTCATTCAAGAAATTGGCTTATGGCAAATTTTATGTAGATGAATTCTATAACAAAGTCTTTACCCAACCATTAGATAAGATTTCACTATTCCTTGAAAAAGGTATAGACATTCCAGTAATCGATGGAATGGTAAGAGGTATCGGAAAATTAACACAAGGCTTGGCTTCTATTGCCCGCAAAATCCAAACAGGAAATACCGGGTATTATGCCATTGCATTTGTATTTGCAATTTTATTATTGTTCATCTTTTTTATTTAGACCAACATGTTGACATTATTACTCATATTGCTTCCTCTAATAAGTGGTTTTATTTTACTCCTAACAGGCAGTAAAAACGCAAGACAAATTGCGCTTGTATTATCTCTTATAGAATTTGGACTGGCACTTTTTGCTTTAAGCACATTAAAATCTGGTGCTGTTGAATCACTTAACTACAATATTCCATGGATACCAAACATGGGCATTAGTTTCCACTTAGGAATGGACGGCATCAGCATGCTCATGGTATTATTAAGCACCATGCTTATGCCATTAATTGTTTTTGCATCTTTCAACAAAACATACAACAATGCGCATACCTTGTACGCATTAATGATGTTGATGCAAAGCGCCATGGTAGGTTCATTTGTTGCCATGGATGGATTCTTGTTTTACATTTTCTGGGAAGTATCTTTAATTCCTATTTTCTTTATCATCCTTATGTGGGGTGGTGAAAACCGTCAAAAAACAACCTTTAAGTTTTTCATCTATACTTTGTTTGGTAGTTTATTTATGCTTGTTGCATTAATCTACTTGTATTTACATACAGCCAACCATAGTTTTGATATACAAGCCTTATACGCAGCAGGACGTTCTTTACCTTTAGTTGAACAAGGTTTGATTATGGGTGCATTTTTCTTGGCATTTGCTATTAAAATGCCTGTGTTCCCTTTTCATACTTGGCAGCCTAGCACCTATGTTGCAGCGCCAACACCTGGTGTAATGGTATTGGGTGGTGTGATGTCAAAAATGGCGACCTATGGATTAATTCGTTGGGTATTGCCAATGGTTCCAGATGGCGTACACGAATATGGCTATTTGATTATTGGATTATCTGTTGTGAGTATCATTTACGCTTCATGCATAGCCATTATTCAAAAAGACTTTAAATATCTTATCGCATATGCGTCTATCGCCCACATCGGTTTGATTTCGGCAGGTATTTTCGCAATGAACATGCAAAGTTTACAAGGTTCATTAATGGAAATGATGAGCCATGGTATTAACACTGTAGGTTTATTCTTTGCATACGACATTATTTACAACAGAATGCATACTTCAGAGATGTCAAAACTTGGCGGCATTAGAGGTGTAGAATCTCGCTTTGCCTTCTTGTTCTTCATCATTGTATTGAGCAATATAGCACTTCCATTTACCAATGGATTCATAGGAGAGTTTTTATTGCTATTGGGTGTGTTCCAAACCAATATGGTAGCAGCATCTTTTGCTGGTTTAAGCATCATATTAGGCGCTGTATATATGTTAAGAGCATTCCAAAAGATGATGCTTGGTGAAACCAATTCACTGACTTTACATTTCCCTAAATTAGAAAAACAAGAGTTAATTACCCTTTGCATAATCGTTATCTTAATCGTTGTTATGGGTGTGTATCCAAAACCAATTCTTGAAATTACAGAATCTTCAATTCAAACTTTACTGCAAGGCATCCAATGAAAGAACTAATTATATTATCAGCTTTAGGCGTATTATCACTTATAGCGGGTCTTTTAAAAATAAAGAGACCTTTTATGGTGGTGGTTATCGCAGGACTTCTATTAAACATTAGTGTCTGTGTAATGGATTGGAACCACAACGAGAATCTATACAACATGATGACTCTAGACAATTTTGCTCTAGCATTCACTATTGTTAGTTCTAGTTTGGCCATACTTTGGTTCATCGTTGCCAATGCCTATTTCCAAAACAGCAATACGTTCTCCGACCATTATGCCTTGGTTTTGTTCTCAATGACAGGCGGTTTGTTAATGGTTTCATTCACCAATATGGTGATGTTGTTCTTAGGTATTGAAGTTCTTTCTATTCCTTTGTTCGTATTGGCAGGTAGCCACAAAACCAGCATGCGCTCTAACGAGGCTGCATTTAAATACTTTTTGTTAGGTGCCTTTGCATCAGCCTTCTTATTGTTTGGTATCGCTTTACTTTACGGATCTACTGGTCATTTTGACAATGCGGGTATCTCTGCTTTTCTTGGTGCTAACAAATTAAGCGGTATGGCTTTGGCTGGTATTGTTTTAATGTTAGGTGCTATGACCTTTAAAGTATCTGCTGCTCCTTTCCACTTTTGGGCTCCTGATGTTTACCAAGGTTCACCAACAATGATCACCACCTTTATGGCTACTTTCGTTAAGACCGTAGCTTTCGCAGGTTTCTATAGATTGTTTTTCTTAACCTTTATGCCAGTGCGCTCTGAGTATGCGCTATTGTTTGCAGTGATTGCCGCTGTAACCATGTTGGTATCCAATTTAATTGCAAGCGCTCAAAGCAATGTAAAACGTTTATTGGCTTATTCAAGTATATCACACGCAGGCTTTATGGTCATCACGCTTTTGTGTATGAACAACAGCAGCGCGGGCATACTATTATACTATACATTGGTTTATAGCATATCAAGCATTATTGCTTTTTCAATATTCAAATGGGTTAAGACTCATAGTGCTGAAAACGAAGAAATATCTGCATTCAAAGGATTGCTTAGCAGAAGTCCATTCTTAGCTGTGGTTATGACCTTCGCGCTTTTGTCAATGTCTGGTATTCCTCCATTGTCTGGCTTTATGGCCAAATACATGGTGTTTACTGCAGCAATTGACAATGGTTTTATGTGGGTAGCAATCTGTGGAATTGCAGGTTCATTAATGGCTGTTTACTATTACTTCAAAATCATTATTGCAATGTTTGCTGAAGTACATGAAAGCAGCGAAATTAAAGTGCCAGCGAATCTAAGATTTGTACTTATTGTTTGCAGCATTGCTTTACTAGCCTTGATGCTATTCCCTTCTCAGATTTCTAGCTTAATTTAAAAGCTAAATTACATCCAAAGGAAATTTAAAATTCCTGCTACTAAAAGAATTTTGTAAACAGCGTTTGCTGCTTTGTATTTATTGTATTTTGTTAAGGTCAAAATAGAAACCAAACAAAACAAGGTAAAGAGTATAAAATAATTACGCAACATTAACCCGTCGTGTAACAATATACCCAAGCCTCCAGCAATAGAAAGAACGATTACAAAGACCAAAAAAGACTTTGCCTTATCGACACCAAGCGACACTGGTAAAGACTGTATATTTAATACTTTATCGCCTGTATAGTTAATAAACTGCTTCACCAATTCCCTTCCGTAAACCAAGCTGATATAAAAAGCGCCATAGATAAATATGTAGGGATAGAACTTAGAATAATGCAACAAAACGGCGAAAAAACATGTGATGCTCAAGGCAGCAGCTGCCAGTTCTTTTATAAAAGAAAGCCTTTGTAATTTATGCGAATACACCCACAAGGCAGAGATAAATACGATAAAAAACAATCCTATTTTAAGTGAAGCCAAACAGGCAACTAAAACAGCAATAACATTAAAGGCAATATAAAAATTAAGGGTGGTTTTCTTGCTTATCCATTTGTTAAATAAGGTAGAATCTGGCCTATTGATTAAATCCTTTTCATAATCATAGAAATTATTGATAATAAATCCTCCAGCTATACTGAAAATTGATGCTACCGCAATGGCATGGAGTTTCCAATCGCCCAACAAGAGTGAAAACGTGTTTGGCTCCTCACGCATCAGCACATAAGCCGACAAATATTCTGCAAAAACGGTTAGTAAAATATTGTACCATCGAACGATGGACAACAAAGCAATAATTTTAATGGCTGTTGGCTGCTTATCTTTAGAATGAGTCGCGCCAGACATTTAAAATTAGAATTTATAAATAACTTGTAATTGTTGGTTTTTCAATTTTTCAGCAGCTTTTTCAAAGTCTTCAGTAAAACCAAGAATATAACCACCGCCTCCACTACCACATAACTTCAAATAGTAAGAGTTGCTGTCTATGCCTTCTTTCCATAATTTCTTATAGTTATCAGGAATCATAGGGCTGAAATTGTCGTAAACCAATTGTGACAATTGCTTTAAAGAATGAAACAGTGGTTTGAAGTCTTTTTTCAAGAAAGCTTCAATACACTCATCGTTGTATTTCTTAAATTGGTTTTTGATTAAATGCCTAAAACCATCTTGTTTGCATTTTTCCAAAAATATAGAAACCATGTTTTGGGTTTGACCAGGCAAACCGCTGTCCATTAAAAATATAGCACCTTTGCCATGTTCATTCGGACTAGGTAAGCCCACAGTATCCAAATGTGTTTTAGAATGGATTAAAACCGGCAAATTAAGGTAACAAATTAAAGGATCTAAACCAGAGCTTTTACCATGGAAAAAAGATTCAAGTTTGCTAAATGTTTGTTTTAGCATTAAAATCTCATCCCCTTTTTGGTTGGCCTCAATGGTAATTTTATCTGTGCAATAAGCATCATATAATGAAGCCACTAAAGCGCCACTACTTCCAACACCAAATCCTTGAGGAATACTGCTGTCGAAATATAGACCGTTTTCAATATCTGATTGTAGACGTTCAAAATCAAAATGACAACCTAGGTTGGCTTCTTGATCAAGTTGTTTTAAGTAAGCATAAAACAACTGAATGTCTTTGTTGGATTGAACGGCGAAGTCACTGCCATCTTTCGATAACTTTAGGACGCCGTTAAATTTGTTAAAAGGTATAGATAAACCTTTCGAATCTTCTATAATTCCATACTCTCCGAAAAGAAGTATTTTGGCATAGTATAATGATTCTTTTAATTTCATGTTTATTTTAATTCTGGACCTTTTCCAATGTGGTTACAAAAGTAAGTCTGATTTTGACAATATCCTATTAATTCATTCTTAACAAATTCTTGAATCTTAGCATCTTCCGACTTAGGGTTTAATAAATGTACATTGGCCCCGGCATCCAAGGTAAATAACAAATGTAATCCCGTTTGGTTTCTGAAATCTTTAATTTTTTCTAAAACAGCTAGGGTATTTGGCTTCATTAAAATAAAAGGTGTAGGCGAAGTCATCATCAAAGCGTGTAGCATCAAGGCTTCCGCTTCAACCAAATGAATAAAATCATTTAATTCACCGGCCTTTAAAATATTCAATAGTTTTCCAGTATTCTCGGCAGCCAAATGGTAACGGGTTCCAGCAAATGGATGCTGTTTGAGCAAGGCATGCCCAGTGGTAGAGGAAACTGCTTTTTTACCTTTTTCAATAATCAAAATGGTATCACTAAATCCTTTAAAATTAGGATGCACCAAATTGTCTATGTTAACAGCCTCTTCATCGCTGCTTCCTTCTAAAAATGGTGTAGAGCCCCATAAATTATAGCCACCATACACACTTCTACATGCACTACCAGAACCGATTCGTGCCCAATAAGATGCAGTGCTAAAGAAATCTTCTAGCTTTTCACCAGTTATTTTTTCGTGCAAACTGCAAAGACATAAAGCCAATGCACTGTATGCAGAAGCCGATGAAGCAATCCCACTGCTGTGAGGGAAAGTATTTGAAGAACTGATCTCCAAATGAAAATCATTAAGCCATGCAAAATCACGGCTCGCCTTTTCCAAATAAGGTTTTAACTTCTCTTCAAAAACCGGATTTTTTTGGTCTTCAAATAAAAAATCTAAGCTTATGCCACTTCCCTCTGATTTAGGACCTACTTTAAAATGTGTTTCAGTAGTGGCTTGATCGAGTGTAAAACTAATAGAAGGATTGGCTGGCAATTGCTCACCACGCTTTCCCCAATATTTTACCAGAGCAATGTTCGATGGACTTTTCCAACAAACTGAAGCCGTATTTTCTTGTGTTGACATTATAATATTAAGTCGTTAAATGGAATAATTCTGTGGTAACCTTTGCTTTGAAAATAAGAGACAGTGTCTTCGCCAGTGGCCAAAACATAATCGCCTCCCCAAGCACCCAAGCTTTTAACCGTGCCTTTAAAATCTTCAAACAGTTCTTGTTTTATACATGGCATTCCGAGTACTTGACTCATTTCATTTTCTGCCAATTCGAGCAACAAACAAAATTCAAAGTAATCGTCGTTAATGCTGATTAATTTACTAATTCTTGTAATCTGTGCCACTTGAGTAGGACTCATATTACGTTTGTAATTGGCTATTTGAAGTCTGCTGTTTTGCTTTTTATTTAAATGAACAAAATACAATTTATCTCTAAACGGTTTGTTCCATTCTAAGGTTTCAATAATTGGATCAGAACCATTCATGGTGTATAGCAATGGCTTCCCAGTTTGTGCTACAGCGACGTCAAATCCACTGCCTTTAAATGCATTAAAGTGCAAAGAAAAAGGGTTTACTTCTGCCCATTGAGCAATGTTGTTGGTAAGCGTAGAACTGCTTCCCAAACCTTCGTCGTTGTCGAACTCCAAATTGGTGGTCACTTGCACATCATAACCCTCACTTAAAAAATTCGGGTTCAAAGCTTTGGCATTGATTAAAAACCTAAGCAATTGTATAGATATGTCTTGATCGGTGTATTCTAAAACAATAAAATATGGCAAGGCTATTTTGGCTTGAAACCATAGTTCTCCTTGCTTGTTCAAAGCCTTCCATGACAATACAGGCGACTCAGATTTTTGACCCACTTCTACCTGTAAAGATTGACCTGCTTTTGTTGGCAGTGCGAATGCACTTGCGCCATTTAATACGGCATACTCGCCGCATAACATTAATTTTCCGTGGCTATAAAACGTCTGTGAACTCAATGACCCTCTTTGCTTTTAATTCCTGATACTGCAGGCACTTCAATGCCTCTTATTTTACAGAAGATTTCTACTGTTGAACTGTAGCTTACAATTTTGTCTTTAAAGTACTCAACGATTTGAGCCTTTTCAGCATCTGTAGCTTCCAATTGATTTAAAATATTTAACAAATGCATTTTCATATGGCCCTTTTGAATACCAGAGGTAACCAAAGAACGCAATGCAGAGAAGTTTTGTGCCAATCCAACCACTGCTGCAACTTTCATTAATTCGTTGGCATTTGGATTGCCTAAAAGTTTCAATGCAAATTTAACCATTGGGTGTAAGCCTGTCAAACCACCTACTGTTCCCAATGCCAAAGGAATATCCAATCTGAAAATAAACTCTCCATCTTTAATTTCCGCATGGGTTAAGCTTCTGTATTGACCACTGCGAGATGCATACGTGTGGGCGCTTGCTTCAACGGCTCTGAAATCATTTCCAGTTGCAATTACAACACTGTCTACACCATTCATTATGCCTTTGTTGTGGGTAGTGGCTCTGTATGGTTCAATTTCTGCGATGCGTACCGCACGGCAAAATTTCTCAGCGAATTCAAGGCCAGTCATTTCATTTCCATCGGCCAAGCTTTCAAGTGGAGCGCGAACTTCTGCACGCACCAAACAATTAGGTGTGTAGTTGCTCAAAATGCACATCACCACTTGGATTTGCTTTTCGTCTTCCGACAACAAATCTGTTTTTTCAATTTCAGATTTTAAGATCTTAGCAAATTCTTCAAGCACTGAATTGATGAAATTGGCGCCCATACTGTCGCAGGTATCAAAAGTCGCATGGATTTGATAATAGCCAGGTTCTAAAGCGGTTTTATCCACCAACTGAATATCTAAAATTCCACCGCCACGCAATTGCATGTTTTTGGTGATGTGTTCAGTATGGCTATAAAATTTGTCTTTTATTGAATTGAAAAAAGCGAATAATTTTTCAGATGATTTGCCTTCCCAAATAAAGTGAACATGACCAACCTTTTGAACATCGATAATTTGGGTGTGAAACCCACCGCGTTCTAACCAAAAATTGGCAGACTTAGCCGCTGCTGCAACCACCGAACTTTCTTCAATGGCCATAGGTATGCAATACATCTTGCCATCAATTAAAAAGTTAGGGGCTATACCAAAGGGTAAATAAAAATTGCTGATGGTGTTCTCGATAAACTCATCATGCAGTTTTTGCACATTGCTGTCGTTGTTCCAATAGCTTTTTAGAAAGTCAATTGATTCTGCATCGTTACCGATATAATTGGCAACTATCCATTCAATTTTAGCTTCTTTACTGAGTTTAGAAAATCCTTTAATACTTGGCATTTCTTTTAGTTGATGTTTATGTTTGGTCCTATTGCTAGGGGTTAATCCTTAATTTGTAAATATTGATAGCAGGTTTGCAAACCTTTTCTTTGCAGTTCGCAGTAGGCTTGCAGAGCACTGTATTCGCCTGTTGCATGTTTTAAAAATGCAGATGCTTGTGCATAAATGGCATTTGTTTTAGCCTTTTTCAAAAGGTAATAACCATCTACATAAGTTTTAATACCGCCACTGATGATGATATTCTTGCACAAGGCTTCTGAACCCAAACCATCGATAGCTTGGTTGGCAAAATCTAGCATTTCAGTAGCACCGTGGCCGATATGGGTTAATGGATCCAATTGTTTTTTGGTTTCTTCCTCTTGTCTGTACAACTCGAGTGTTGCGAAATTAGTTCCTCCATGTGCAGCAAACTCAATGGCTTCGATTGGAAGTTTAAATAATTCTACAAACGAACGCGGTCCGAAACCTTGACCAACTTCTTTTACAATGATTTTGCAGTCTACTACATCCAATAAACGTTTGATGGTATCTATAGGCGCAAAACGGATATGGTCGCCTTCTGGTTGCAACCATTCTTGCAAAGGATTAACATGAACAATTAGACCATCTGCTTGCAAATCGTTCACTAAATTTTTAATGTCACTGATCTGCCCTGCTTCTAACATTTCTTCGATCTGTGCAATACCCAAGTTAGCGAACAAGGGTTGATTGCCCATAAAAGGACGGACGTTAAAGTCGTTAAAATGCGATTTGTCTTTTAATATGATGCGGCAGCTACCGAGGCCTAAACCCATACCAAATTCAGCACAAGCCATGGCCAAGTTTTTATTAATTAAACCTGCCAATTCTGTTCCACCTGTCATACTGCTAATCCACAAGGGTAAGTCGAGGGTATGACCGGCAAAATTGGTTTGGGGAATTGAATTTTGGCTAGGATGCGGGGCTAAAAAAGGTTCGTAATAAAACCGCTCATCCCTTTCTAAGGTCTGAGAAAGAAAGGCCAAATCGATGTGGTCTTTTTTGCGTTGAGATGTTTGATGGGTGTCCAAAGCTGATTGATGCACCTTAAGGTAACCACAAAGATACGATTTTGTTTTAAAATTCGCCTTTTTCTTCTTGTATAACAGTGAATTAAGTCTTTATATTTATATCATAATTAGCCAATTAAGCAATAAAATAGACCCTTCTACGTTAGGCAGGCATGCGTAGTAAAATTTTGTGTGCTTTAGCCCTAGTAACTTTTT
>JAOASJ010000124.1 GCA_030158725.1 Bacteroidia bacterium | reverse complement strand
ACACATAATTAAATATGCTTACACAGCATAATGACTGGATTCTTGCAGGCGTATTCTTCGACACAACGTTTTAGTTTGTCTTGCAAGTTCTCTGACTTATGGGTGCTTTTCACAAAGCCTGTTTTTTCAAAGAATTCTGGAATTTCAGTTACCACATAGACAGAATCTAAACTGTGTTTATTCATCAAAGCTTTGATGATGTCTGTGCCTATTCCTGCGCCGCGGTAATCTTCCAATACACCTAAGGAACACAATTCAAAAACGCCATCTTCGTATTCTCTTACCCTACCCGCAGCAATCAATTCGCCTTTATCTTTACAAACAAAAAACTCAGAGTAATGTACCTCTTCCATATCAAGATTCAAAGCCTCTAAGAGTTCCATGATGTCTGGCAAATCGGTGTTTAAGGCTGCTTGTATATTATTGCTCACGTGTCAAATTATTAAGTCAACAAAGATACTTGAATTAGTTTACCAAAAACTAGAATTGAGGTAGTTTTTACGGTCTTGCTCATCAATTATTTTGTAGCGTATACCAAAGCAAAACGCATTGAAAGGTGCTTTACCACCTATTAACTTTCCATAAAAATTGAGTCCTGTTTCTGCTTGGGCAAATAGATTTAATTCGCAACTTAAATTGTATTTAAGTCCTAGATGACCATAGCTCGTTAAATAGCTGGTATTGAAAACACCATATTTGACATAAATCCCTCTGTAAAAACCATCTTCAATATCTATGCGTTTGTAGGTATTGTATCCAAAGCCAAGATTCGCTCCTCCGAATGCTGCAAAATGTTTGAAGAATACCTTGCTTACAAACTGATATGACAAGTCTATCGATTCGCACTGATAGGCATATGAAAGATAAACCAGCGAATGAGCTTGCAGGTAATTTTGTAAGCGTAAATTTGAGAACCGTTTTCTATTAGCACCTTCATTTTGAATATCAAAGGAGAGACCGAAACAAAATTCACTTTTGCGCAAGAAACGTGTGCCAGAAGTTTTGTTGTTACCTATTACACAAGCCAATCGTAGTCTAACCGGATGGTAATAAATAGACCCTTGCTCGAGGGTCAAACTATCATAATTGTAGATACCACGCGATTCTTCAGGGGTGGCAGATTTTACCACTGCTATAGACTGTTGCATATTGGAGAAAACTGCAGAACGTCCAACTTTAAAATCAATGCCTTTGATTCTAAAATCCCAACGCGCAGTATCTTGCTTTGCAAACAAGGACGTAGTTGAGAGAATAATCAAAAAGCAGAAGTACTTCATGGGCTCGACAAATATCGAAATTAATAAGCAAAAAAAAACGCCAGCAAGCTGGCGTTTTAAAATATTTGTAATTGAAGTTTACTTCAACAAGTAACCCAATTTAAATTGGACATTTCCTGTAAGAGGAAAATTTTTGTTACCAATCTGAAATCCATATCTTGTTTTGTCGTAAAACTGGTATGCATTCTTACCAGGATTTAAATCTTCCCAATAGTAACTTCCATAATAATAATTTTCATCTTGATTTGAATAGGTTCCGTATCCAACACCAGCACTGATGTCAAACGAGATGCGGTTTGCGAATACATACTGTCTACCAAAATTTAAGGTAAACATAAAGAAGTTAGTTGTTGCTTTCTTAGGACCTAAATTGTCATAGTCGTAGGTTATCGGATTGAACACCAAATCGTCGTAGGTATGAGAAGTCATTCCCATAGACAAAGTTGGTTGAAAGTAAGAACCATTCATCATGTGAGAATAACGATCAGAGCGGCTTTTCATGTCTGGCAAACGGTACATACGAATACCTACATTAACCACAGCACCTACTGGTGTGTACTTACCAAATCGTCTTCCAACTCCGATGGCATTTAAGCCCAATTCATAACTCAAGCCAGGCTTAACGGCTTTCTCCATGTTCAAATGGATGCGGTCGCCCATTGGCGATAAGAAATTAAATTTAATATTGAAATTGTGGTTGTCGGCATAAACCGATTTGTCTCTTATAGGATCAGCAAATGTTTGCACCAATCCAGTAGCAAAAACAATTTTAAGAATTTCAGATTTCTCCAAAACCAAAACAATGTCATTAGGATTTACAAGCGGTTTGTATTTTACCTCGTCTAGTCCAACTTCGGTAACCTTACCCAAAACAACTTCTTTGTTTTTTTTGTAAATCGTGTCACTTACATTTTGAGAATAGGCCGATAGACCAATCATCAATCCTAGTGCTAAAAATAAATTCTTCATTATATTTTTTGTTTGTTTCATACAAATATAAACTTTTTCTGAGATATCCAAAAAAAAGGGAGCAAACTGTGTTTGCTCCCTTTTAGTATTCTATAAAAGACTGTCTTAGTAGCCCATTCCACCCATATCAGGTGCACCATGGCTATGTGCAGCTTCTTTTTCTTTGATGTCAACCAAAGCACATTCAGTGGTTAAGATCATACCAGCTACTGAAGCGGCATTTTCTAAAGCCACACGGCTTACTTTAGTAGGATCGATAACACCTGAAGCGATTAGGTTTTCGTATTGTTCAGTGCGGGCATTGTAACCGAAGTCATCTTTACCTTCTTTCACTTTTTGAACAATGATAGAACCTTCACCACCTGCGTTTGCAATAATTTGACGCAATGGCTCTTCTAGTGCACGTTTAACGATAATGATACCTGTTGCTTCATCTTCGTTTTCGCTTTTCAAAGTATCTAAACTTTCAATTGCACGGATGTAAGCGATACCACCACCAGGAACTATACCTTCTTCAACCGCTGCTCTTGTTGCATGCAATGCATCATCAACACGGTCTTTTTTCTCTTTCATTTCTACTTCACTTGCAGCACCGATGTACAATACAGCTACTCCACCAGCCAATTTAGCCAATCTTTCTTGTAATTTTTCACGGTCGTAATCGCTGGTCGTATTTTCGATTTGCGCTTTGATTTGTGCAATTCTACCTTGGATTTCTTCTTTGTTTCCAGCACCACCAACAATGGTTGTGTTGTCTTTATCGATGGTAATGCTTTCAGCTCTACCTAAATCGTCCATAGTAGCATCTTCTAATTTTCTACCTTGCTCTTCGCTGATTACAGTTCCACCAGTTAAGATTGCAATGTCTTGCAACATTTCTTTTCTTCTGTCACCGAAACCTGGAGCTTTAACTGCAGAGATTTTTAAAGAACCTCTGATTTTGTTAACCACCAAAGTAGCCAATGCTTCACCTTCAACTTCTTCGCTGATGATCAACAAAGGTTTGCCAGTTTGAACCACTTTCTCCAATATTGGCAACAAGTCTTTCATGCTGCTCACTTTTTTGTCGTAGATTAAAATGTAAGCAGATTCTAAATCAGCGATCATTTTTTCTGCATTGGTTACGAAGTAAGGAGATTGGTAACCTCTATCGAATTGCATGCCTTCTACTACTTCAACAGTAGTGTCAGTACCTTTAGCTTCTTCAACAGTGATAACACCGTCTTTTCCTACTTTGTGCATAGCCTCAGCAATTAACTTACCGATAGCTGAATCGTTGTTAGCAGAGATGGTAGCAACTTGTTCAATTTTGTTGTTGTCGTCGCCAATTTCTCTTGATAAAGCTTTTAAAGACTCAACAGTTTTCAAAACTGCTTTGTCGATACCGCGTTTCAAATCCATAGGATTAGCACCTGCAGCTACGTTTTTAAGACCCGTAGTAACAATGCTTTGAGCCAATACAGTTGCAGTAGTGGTACCATCACCTGCCAAATCAGCAGTTTTGCTAGCCACTTCTTTCACCATTTGTGCACCCATGTTTTCGATTTCGTTTTCTAGTTCGATTTCTTTAGCTACAGAAACACCATCTTTGGTGATTACTGGAGAGCCATATTTTTTGCCGATAACAACATTTCTGCCTTTCGGTCCTAGTGTTACTTTAACTGCATTTGCTAATGCATCAACGCCGCGTTTTAAACCTTCGCGGGCTTCAATATTAAAATGAATTGATTTTGCCATATTCTATTTTTGATTTTTTTTAAATGTAATTAATGACTTAGATAATAGCGAAAATATCTGCTTCACGCATAATCAAATAGTCTTTTCCTTCTACTGAAATCTCGGTGCCAGCATATTTGCCATACAATACAGTATCTCCAGGTTTGCAAGTCATTGGTTCATCTTTTTTTCCTGTACCAACTGCCACAACAGTTCCTCTTTGTGGTTTTTCTTTCGCAGTATCTGGAATGATAATGCCTCCCGCTGTTTTTAGCTCTGCAACTGCAGGCTCAATTAATACTCTGTCTGCTAATGGTTTAATATTCATATCGATTTATTTAGAATTTATAACTCCTAACAATCACGAACCATGCCATTCGAAAATTTCTGCCACTATGAGGCAAAAGTTTGGCAAGATTGGACACCTTGTCAGTTTTTGTGTCAAACATGTTAGCAAGGTTCTCTGTTTTTTAACATAAATTTGCACTTTCATTTACTTAGAATTCATGCAGCAGTTTGAGCCGAAAGGCATTTTAATTCCCGTAGGAGGAGCAGAGGACAAGGGTACCGACTTAGAATTGGGAATTATCTCAAGAAACAATCTAAACTTTTTCGAGATGGGCATACTGAAAAGTATTGTCAGTGTTATCGGCATGGACAACCCTCGTATTGAAGTTGTAACAACCGCTTCACAAATCCCAGATGAAGTTGGGGTTAATTACCTTGAAGCATTTGGTAAACTTGGATGCAACAACGTGGGACACATGAAAATTCGCAACCGTGAAGATGCCATGCAAGAGGAATATCTTACCCGTTTAAAAGCTTGCGATGCTTTGATGTTTAGCGGTGGAAATCAATTGCGTTTAACTTCTATTTTCGGTGGAACTGATTTCCTAGAAATATTACACCAACGTTACGAAAACGAGCGTTTCATTATTGCAGGAACCAGCGCTGGCGCAATGGCTATGAGCAATACCATGATATACCATGGCAACGCAAGTGATGCCCATTTAAAAGGCGAAGTAAAAATAACCACTGGTTTGGCTTTTATAAAAGACGTAATCATCGATTCTCACTTCAACAAACGCGGCCGTTTTGCCCGCTTGGCGCAAGCCGTAGCAGCAAATCCATCTGCAATAGGCATTGGTTTGGGCGAAGACACCGGCTTAATTATCCGCAATGGACATGAAATGGAAGCCATCGGAAGCGGTGCTGTAGTAATTGTTGATGGCAGACATATAAGACATTGCAATATTGCAGACGTTGAAGAAGGCATGCCAATTTCTGTTGAAAACGTTATCGTTCACATCATGGAAAAAGGCAACCAATACAATTCAAAAACCAAGGTTTTTGAGGCGGCAAACGTCAATGT
>JAOASJ010000123.1 GCA_030158725.1 Bacteroidia bacterium | reverse complement strand
CCCTTGCTCGTCTCAACGAATACCTATATTTTTGAACGAAGTCGTTTTTTACCCAAACACTTCCTCAACTATATGATAAAAAGCTTTTTAACAATATTTACCGCTTTATTCTTTTGCTTTAATGCCTCGGCTCAAGTGCCTTCTTCTGAAATTTTACAGTCGTTGCAAGAACTCAATACCCTTGGAAGTGTCTTGTACGTTGCTGCTCACCCCGACGATGAAAATACGCGTTTGCTGGCATACTTGGCCAAAGAGCGCCACATGCGCACCGCCTATCTTTCGCTGACACGTGGCGATGGGGGGCAAAATTTAATTGGCAGTGAGCAAGGTGAAATGTTGGGACTTATACGCACCGAAGAGCTCTTAGCTGCCCGTCGTGTTGATGGCGCTGAACAATGGTTTACCCGCGCCAACGATTTTGGTTACTCTAAAAATCCTGACGAAACGTTTCGTTTCTGGAACAAAGACAGTGTCTTGGCCGATGTGGTATTTGCCATTCGAAAATTTAGACCCGATGTCATCATTTGCCGTTTTCCAACAACCGGTGAAGGCGGACACGGTCATCATACCGCCTCAGCAATTTTGGCCCTCGAAGCGTTTACTTTAGCTGCCGATCCGAGCAAGTTCCCTGAACAACTCAAATATGTTCAAGTGTGGCAAGCCAAAAGGGTGTTTTGGAATACCTTTAATTTTGGTGGCACCAATACCACTGCGCCCAACCAATTGAAAATTGACGTGGGTGTTTACAATGCTTTGTTGGGTAAAAGTTATGGCGAAATTGCTGCCTGCAGCCGCAGTATGCACAAAAGCCAAGGCTTTGGCTCTGCCATGCAAAGGGGTTCTCAATTGGAATATTTCAAATTGCTAAAAGGCGATACCGTTCAAAATGATTTGTTTGATGGCATAACAACAAACTGGAACCGTTTGCCCAATGCCGCCAAGATTAGCAAACAATTACAAGCCTGTATAAACACCTTCGATGCCCAGCATCCAGAAAATAGTTTAAAGGCCTTGGCCAAGTTGTACAATGAAATTTCTGCTCTGCCTGAAACGAATGAAAACACCACTTGGTGGAAACAACAAAAATTGAAAGCGCTACAAAATATTATGTTGCAAGCTGCTGGTGTTTTTGCTGAAACAGTGAGTAAGGACTTCGCCTTAATTCCAGGACGCAACATCGATTTGAGTACCCAAATACTCATGCGCAATAAGGCCAATGTGGTTTTAGCCTCCATTAATCTTGACGAACTGGCCGATACCACCGCAGCCATGGCTTTGAAGCAAAATCAAAATTTTTATTTCAAACGTTCATTGGTACTTCCAATGAGCTATACGTATTCAAACCCCTATTGGTTAAACGTGCCCCACAGCAATGGTTTGTATTCAGTGGCCAATCAACTTGATAGAGGAAAACCCCAAAACGATGGTCTGCCAGTTTACATCACTTGGATAATTGAAGGGATTAAGTTTACCCAAACAATAGACATCAAATACAAGTCGACCGACCCGGTAAAAGGCGAGGTATACCGACCTGTAGAAGTATTGCCTTTGGTAACCGTTACACCACTTGAAAGTATTTTAATGGTGAATAACCAAGACCCAAAACATGTGTTTTTCTTGGTAAAAGCCAATGCCGACAATGTAAAGGGCAAACTTGAATTGTCTGTTGAAGGCAATACCAGTTTGGGCTATAATTGGGCGTATACTTGGGTAAATTCTGGAGAGTTTAGTCTAGCCAAAAAAGGCGACGAACAATTAATGGAGGCGGTCTTAAATTCGCCTGCGACCTCAATGGTTACAGCTACCGCTATAGTTGATAATGCACGTTTTTCACAAGGCATTAAGCGCATCAACTACGACCATATTCCTTACCGTTTTGTGTTAAACGATGCCAAACTAAAAGTGCAATCGCTGGACATAAAATTTGGGGGTAAAAACATTGGCTATATTCCTGGGGCTGGCGATAATGTTGCAGCCTGCTTGAAACAATTGGGTTACCAGGTAACAGAATTGAGCAACGAACAATTAAAGAATTCCAATCTCTCAGTTTACGATGCCATCATCACAGGGGTTAGAGCCTACAACACGAATGAGCAATTGTCTTTGGTGCAAAAGCAGTTAATGGACTATGTTAAAAACGGTGGCCGATTGTTGGTACAATACAATACCAATTCACGTGTCGGTCCTCTGCAAGCGGGCATAGGCCCTTATAAATTTAGCATCTCGCGCAACAGGGTAACCGACGAGACTGCCGATGTTTTGTTTATCAACGACAGTGCCAAGGTCTTGAATTATCCCAACCATATTGTGCAAGCCGATTTTAATAATTGGGTGCAAGAACGTGGAATTTATTTTGCCACCGACTTGGATTCCAATTACCAAACCGTATTTAAAATGAAAGACCCGAATGAAGAGTTGCAAAATGGAAGTCTCATCATGGCAAACTATGGCAAGGGGTATTTTGTGTACACGGGACTGGCCTTCTTCAGACAATTGCCAGCAGCGGTTCCGGGTGCGTATAAATTGTTTGTTAACCTTATTTCACAACCTGTTAAACCATAAGCCATGGAGAAAAACGAATCGCCAGAAAGTTTGCGCACTTGGAATAAAATCTATCTAGGTTTGATTCTTTCGCTTACCGTGTTTATTACCTTGTTGTACTTTTTTACCCAACACTTCAAATGAATTGGATAGATTGGCTGGTCTTGGCGTTTACGCTCATCGGCATTATAGGATTTGGTGTTTGGAAAAGCCGCAACACGAAAAATATTGAAGGGTATTTGTTGGCCGACCGTCAGATGCCTTGGTACCATATCGGTTTGTCGGTTATGGCCACCCAAGCCTCGGCCATTACGTTTCTGTCGGGCCCTGGACAAGGGTTTTCTGATGGTATGCGTTTTATTCAAATGTACTTCGGTCTACCTCTGGTAACCGTGGTGTTATGCGTAACGTTTGTACCCAAGTTTCACAAACTAAATGTTTACACGGCTTACGAATATTTAGAAAAACGTTTTGACAACAAAACCAGAACTTTTACCGCCTTGTTGTTTCTCATACAAAGGGGGATTTCAACGGGTATAACCATATATGCACCAGCCATTATCTTGTCAACCATCTTGGGTATTGACATTAAATTTACGGTCTTTTTTATGGGGATATTGGTTATTGCCTACACGGTTTATGGTGGTAGCAAAGCGGTGTCATTTACCCAGGTATTGCAAATGGGCATAATCTTTTCGGGATTGTTTATCGCCGCCTATATGGTGGTGCATTTAATGCCTGAGGATGTCAGCTTTGTTGATGCCATGCATGTGGCGGGTAAGATGGATAAATTGAATGCGGTTGATACCAAGTTCGATTTAAACAACAAATACAATTTGTGGTCGGGCATTATTGGTGGATTCTTTTTACACCTTTCATATTTCGGTACCGACCAATCGCAGGTAGGGCGTTACCTCACAGGAAGTACCATTAACCAAAGCCGTTTGGGCTTGCTGATGAATGGTTTGGTAAAGATACCCATGCAGTTTATCATCCTCTTAATTGGTGCCATGGTGTTTGCCTTTTACCAATTTAACCCCATGCCGATGTTCTTCAACAAGGTAGAGGTTAACCGCATAGAAAACAGCATTTACAAAGACGAGTACAAGGCACTAAATTCTGAATTTGTTGCCGCCAACGAGGCCAAAAAACTGGAGGTAAAGAATTTGGTTTCAGCCTTGCACGCCGACGATCAAGCAAAAATAGATGAAGCCAGAATACAAGTAAAAGCAGCAGAAGCCAAGAGCATAGCGATCAAGAAAAAGGCTACGGAATTGATGAGTAAGAACAATGTCGATGCCGATGTCAACGACAGCAACTATGTGTTTTTGATTTTCGTAACTGAGAATTTGCCGGTAGGAGTGGTGGGCATATTAATTGCTGTAATCTTTTTGGCCAGTATGGGCGCAACAGCCAGTGGCATCAATGCCTTGGCTTCCACAACGGTGGTCGATTTTTACAAACGGATTTTCAATAAAACGGGCAGCGACCAAACCTATTTGAATGCCTCCCGTTGGTCTAGTTTTGTATGGGGTGTGTTTTGCATCATCGTGGCATTATACGCCAGCAAAATTGGCAATCTAATAGAAGCGGTGAACATATTAGGGTCCTTGTTTTACGGCACCATCTTGGGCGTATTTATTGTAGCTTTTTATTTGAAAAAAGTTGGTGGAAGGGCCATATTTATAGCAGCCATTTTGGGCGAAGCCTTTTTGATTTTCGCCTGGGTAACCGACTTAACAGCATTTTTATGGTTGAATGTCATGGGTTGTTTGTTGGTGTTGATTTTGGCCTATTGCATAGAAAAAATCTGGCCTGAGAAGGTAGCAGTGAATTAATAAAAATCGTAGAGACAGGGCATGCCCTGTCTTGTTGTCTGTAATGGGTGTTTTGTTGGATGTTACCTCGTTTTTTTTTATTGAATAATGGTGATTATTCGAATGGACCGTTGTTTCGATATTGTAGAGACAGGGCATGCCCTGTCTCTACAATCAACCACCCTTCTCTGCGATTAACTGATTTGTCCCAACGATTAAACCGTTACCGTTTCGTACAATTTCCGTCTGCCCTGTCTCTACGATCAATACCAGCAATCATCGACATAATAAAATAATACAAATTGGTTCTTCTTTTATTTTATGGGGTTTCAAAAAAATTATCATCCTTCCAATTCATAACATTGGATTCAATGTAATTGTTGATGCTTTGATATTCTTCATCATTTCGAATGATGTGGTCGTGAAACCGCGTTTGCCATCCATTGGCTATGCCCATTCTGTTTGCATGTTTTGTAACAGCCGATTTGTATGAACCGATGATGGATGAAACCGAATTTTTCCCTATGTTTCGCAATCTGTAATGGGTGTTTTGAATGGATGGTACCTTGGATTTTTCATTGGATGATAATGGTGTTTTTTCGAATGGACCGTTGTTTCGACATTGTAGAGACAGGGCATGCCCTGTCTCTACAATGTCCGTCGGTTTCAATTTTAAAATTCCATGGATATGATTGGGCATGACAACAAACGCGCCCATTTCCACGTTTTTAGTATGGTTTTTAATTTCATGCCAAAACACATTAGCCAATACTCCACATTGCGATAATTCCATTTTGTTGTTCTTGATTTTACCAAAGAAATGTTCCTTGTTTTTGGTGCAAATGGTAATAAAATAGGTGCCACCACCGGCGTAGTTCCACCAAGAAGCCCGTGATGATTCGATGCGGTATTGTTTTTTGAATTTTGACATAGTTTTCCTCTAATTTACAAATTATAAGAAAAAATTGCAACCGTGAATTTTGATGTTTATTAATAAAAAAAGCCCACCCAAAAATATTGGGCGGGCTTTTTAATGTGAAGTAGATTTCTATTT
>JAOASJ010000122.1 GCA_030158725.1 Bacteroidia bacterium | reverse complement strand
TTCGAACTCGCGACCTCAACCTTGGCAAGGTTGCGCTCTACCAACTGAGCTATTCTCGCATGTTTTAAAGAACTTTTCTTCCCGTTTGGGGGTGCAAATATAGAAAAAAAATTAAATTTGCTCCAAGAAATTTTTAAAATATTTTTATTTATGCCTCATTTTATATCCTATTGGGAAAAATCAGTACTGCTCAAACCCTTTGATTTTACTATACTCGGCGCTGGTTTGATAGGTAAACAAATTGCCATAAAAATTAAGAAAAAATTTCCTTCAGCAAGGGTCGCAATGGTCGATAAATTGCCAATTTCGTATGGTGCATCCACCCGAAATGCGGGTTTTGCCTGCTTCGGAAGCGTCTCAGAAATCGTCGATGACTTTAAAAGAAGTCCCCAAAATGAAGTTTATAAGCTTATTCAAAAACGTTTCACAGGAATTCAACAATTAAAACATGAATTTGGTGAAGACAATATCGGTTTTAAACCAACGGGTAGTTTCGAAGTATTTCAATCGGATCAAGATTTTCAAGCAGCTGAATCTAAAGTCAACGAAATAAATTCTGAATTACAAGAGCGCTTTAACTACAAACAGGTTTTTAATCTTCAAAGTGCTGAACAACTTAAAATGAATTTCGGGCCTACTGCTATTTATAATCCTTATGAAGGTATGCTGAATTCTGGAATGCTCAACCAAACCGTTAACAGCATTGCACATACTTTAGACATTATTCCTCTATATGGTCTGAACATTGTTTCTTACCACCCTACTCAAAATGGCTATACCTTGTTATCGGATAGTGGCATGGAAATACAAACCAATCAACTGATAATCGCCAACAATGCTTTTGCAAAAGATCTTTTGCCTAAGGAAGATATTGAACCTGCAAGAGGGCAGATTGTAATCACCAAACCAATAGACAATCTTCCTTTTGATGCCATCTTCCACGCTGATAAAGGTTATATTTATTTCAGACGAATAGATGACCGTATACTAATAGGCGGAGGTCGCAACCATTTCTATGATCAAGAAAATACCTTTGATATGCAGGGTACAGATAATCTCAAAACGTTCTTAAGCGATTACATCAAAACCTATATCTTGCCCAATACCGAATTCGAAATCGATATGCACTGGAGCGGTATCATGGGAATGGGGAAGGAGAAGTTGCCGATAGTCAAGAAAGTTGACGACCATTTAGGCATCTGCGTGCGCATGAGCGGTATGGGTGTTGCACTTGGTCCTGTGCTCAGCGATGAAGTGCTTGCTTGGTACTAAAGCATTTTACATTGGGACTTCCATCAATAGGATTTCAGCATCACTGTTTGCTTCAATCTCAAATTCTGAAATTTCCCATAGTCCAAGTCCATCTCTGCTGTTTAGTTCCTGTCCGTTAACGGTCAACTTGCCACTTAATACAAATACATAAACACCATTGCCTTGTTTTTTTATTGTATAGGTTTGGGTATTTCCTTGGTCTAGTTTGCCAATATGAAACCATGCATCTTGGTGTATCCAAACGCCTTCATCGTCTGCATTGGGCGACAATATTTGTTGCAGCTTGTTTTTTCTGTCTTCTAAATTTAATGTTATTTGGTCATACCTCGGGGTAACATCTTTTTTGTTAGGGAATATCCAAATTTGCAAGAATTTAACTTGTTGGTCCTTGTTCCTATTGTATTCACTATGTCTAATGCCAGTGCCTGCACTCATCACTTGAATGTCGCCATTGCGAATAACCGTTGTGTTGCCCATGCTGTCTTGGTGCTCCAAATCGCCTTCCAAAGGAATTGAAATGATTTCCATATTCTCGTGCGGGTGGGTACCAAAGCCCATGCCTGCAGCTACGGTATCATCGTTAAGCACCCTTAATACACCGAAGTGCATGCGCTCAGGGTTGTAGTAATTGGCGAAACTAAAGGTGTGGAAACTTTGCAACCAACCATGGTTGGCATTGCCTCTGCTGTCTGCTGGGTGGAAAACACTTTTTGACATGGGTTATATTGAATTAATTTTCAATACAAAATTGATTCAATTATGTTTCACTTTTGTTAATCTGGATTAAGAAATTTTTCCACCTTGTTTTTTTATCCCATTTTCTTCAATCTGTAAAATTTAAGTATCTTCGCTCCATGCAAACGCATCCGCTAAATGACATAAAGAAATCATTGCTCACTATGGAGCCGCATGAGTTAACTGCGCTCTGTTTGCGTTTGGCTAAATACAAAAAAGAAAACAAAGAACTCTTGGCCTATTTGCTTTTTGAAAGCAAGGACGAAGCCCAGTATATAGAGGACTTGAAACTGGAAATCGACGCCTTTTTTGATGAACTTAAGTTTTTCGGCGCCTACCATTACACCAAACAAATTCGAAAAATTTTAAGATTGGTTGCCAAACATATTAAATACTCTTCAACACCTTCTACAGAAGTTGAACTGCTGATTCATTTTTGTCAACGTCTGCAAAAACTTATAGTGGGCAAACATCCCATTACCGCCCTAGAAAATATATATGCAAGGCAGGTAGATAAAATAGAAAAATCTATGGCCAAATTGCATGAGGATATTCAATTCGATTTTGCCAAAGATCTACGCGACTTGAAGGCGAGTATCGATGAATATTAATTTATAATTCTTTAAGCGGTATACAAACCTTTTTTAAGGTTTTATGTTTAATTCACATTCCATGCATTTGCATGCCTAAAAAAATATTATTTTTGCAACTTTATGAGCTTGACAGATTCTTCACACAACGTTATTAAATCGCCTATCGGCAATACCCTTCACTGTAAAAACTGGGTTACTGAAGCAGCATACCGCATGCTGATGAACAACCTAGATCCTGATGTCGCTGAAAAACCAGAAAATTTGGTTGTATACGGTGGAACAGGTAAAGCTGCCCGCAACTGGGAAAGCTACCATTTAATTGTGAAGGCTTTGGAAGATCTTAACGAAGATGAAACCTTATTGGTTCAATCGGGTAAGCCGGTTGGAATTTTGCCAACCCATAAAGATGCGCCGCGCGTCATTATTTCAAATTCTCAATTGGTGCCACATTGGGCCAATCTCGATTATTTCAGAGATTTAGAAGCTAAAGGATTAATCATGTATGGTCAAATGACTGCAGGTTCATGGATATACATCGGTTCTCAAGGTATTGTTCAAGGTACCTATGAAACCTATGCTGAATGTGCCCGCCAACATTTTAAAGGCACCCTTAAAGGTACTTTAAATGTGACCGCTGGTTTAGGTGGTATGGGTGGTGCTCAACCACTTGCAATCACCATGAATGAAGGTGTTTGTTTAGCAGCTGAAATGGAAGAATGGCGCATTAAAAAACGTTTGGATACCCGTTACCTAGACATTATGACCAAAGACATAGACCAAGGTATTGACATGGCGCTTAAAGCGAAGGCTGAAGGATTGGCTGTATCAATCGGTGTTCATTGCAATGCGGTTGATTTGTTAGAGCGTTTAAAAGCAAGAGGTGTAGTGCCTGATACTTTAACCGACCAAACATCTGCCCACGATCCTTTGGTGGGATATTTCCCTGAAGGTTATGATGTAGAGAGTGCAGACCGTTTGCGCAAAACAGATCCTACCCGTTACACCAACGAAAGTTATAGCACCATGGTGCACCATGTGAGATTGATGATTGAATTCCAAACCAAAGGCAGTGTGGTTTTCGATTATGGAAACAATTTACGCGGACGTGCCCTAGAAAAAGGTTTGACCAACGCCTTCGATTTCCCAGGCTTTGTACCAGCGTTTATCCGTCCTCAGTTTTGCCAAGGCCGCGGACCATTCCGTTGGGTGGCATTGAGTGGTAAGCCAGAAGATATTTACGCTACTGATAAAAAAATATTGGAATTATTCCCTGAAGATGAAGGCTTGAGAAGATGGATCACCATGGCTCAAGACCGTATCGAATTCCAAGGACTTCCTGCCCGCATTTGCTGGTTGGGTCAAGGACAGCGTGAAAAAGCTGGTTTGGCTTTCAACGAAATGGTTAAAAATGGTGAAGTAAGTGCACCGATAGTCATTGGTCGCGACCACCTAGATACAGGCAGTGTTGCCAGTCCTAACCGCGAAACTGAAGCCATGTTAGACGGTAGTGATGCTATTGCCGATTGGCCAGTATTAAATGCCTTGATTAACACCGCAGGTGGAGCATCATGGGTAAGTCTACACCACGGTGGTGGCGTAGGTATTGGATACAGCATACACGCAGGTATGGTTATTGTTGCCGATGGCACAGACGATGCTGCAGTGCGTTTAAAACGTGTCTTGCACAACGACCCTGCTATGGGTGTTATCCGCCACGCAGATGCTGGATACGACATTGCAAAAGACACTGCACGTGAACACAGACTTGATCTTAAAGCCCGTTTAAATAAAGATTAATCGTTTATCGAGTTTCTTTCCAATATAACGCTCAAACCATACAATACCTTTGGTCTAGATACCAAAGCGGAATTGTTTTGTGAGGTGCATTCACTTGCTGACCTCAAACAAGCCATTGCCGAATCGAGCCACGAACAATTTATGTTTCTTGGTGGTGGCAGCAATGTGTTGTTGTGTAACGATTACGCAGGATTGGTAATTCGCAATGCCATTAAAGGAAAACAAATAGTTCATGAAGACGATGACCATGTTTTACTTAAAGTATACAGCGGCGAGTCATGGCACGAAACTGTTATGTATTGCGTGGAGAGAAACTGGGGTGGTATAGAAAATTTATCGCTTATCCCTGGCACTGTTGGCGCCGCACCTATGCAAAATATTGGTGCTTACGGTGTGGAATTGGAAAATGTTTTCGATCATCTCGAGGCCTTTAATTTGAACAGCTTCGAATTAGAATCATTCAACAAGTCACAATGTGCATTTGGCTACCGCGAGAGTGTATTTAAACGCAAATTAAAAGGACAATATTTTATTTATTCAGTGACATTTAAACTGAATAAGAAACCGAGTATACACGCCGATTATGGCGATATTCAGGCCATATTAAATGAAAAGGGACTAAGTGCCGAAACAGCTGGAATTAAAGATGTTTCAGACGCTGTAATTCATATACGACAAAGCAAATTGCCCGACCCAAAAGTGCTAGGCAACAGCGGCAGTTTCTTTAAAAATCCACAAATTACTATTGAGCATTTTGAAGCTTTAAAACTGCAGTTTCCAGATATTAAAGGCTATCCCCAAAACGACGGCATGAAGGTACCTGCAGGATGGTTGATAGAGCAATGTGAATGGAAAGGCAAGCGCGTTGGTAATACAGGCTCGCATGCCAAACAAGCCTTGGTTTTGGTAAACTATGGTGGCGCAACAGGCAGTGAAATCTACCAACTGGCCCAAGACATTATCCAAAGCGTTGCTGACAAATTTTCCATCCATCTCGAACCCGAGGTAAATATTGTGTAGGG